>JBDHSS010000001.1:0-51807 GCA_039808205.1 Paracoccaceae bacterium
GGAGCTGGCCGGGGCGCGCGTCGCCGGCGGGCCGCTCGGCGCGGCGCAGGCGGCGGCGCGGCTGCTGGCGCTGACGTTCGCGCTGCCGGAGGAAGGGGCAGGGGCGTGACGCGGATCGCCTGGGCGGGGCTGATGCGGCTCGGCCTCGTCGAGCTCCGGCTGGCTCCGGATGTGTTCTGGAGCCTGACGCCCGCCGAGCTGACGCTGATGGCAGGGGATGTCGCGCGGGCGCCGGAGGCCTTGACGCGCGCCGGGTTGGTGGCGCTGGCGGAGCGGTTTCCGGATGCGCCGCGCGGAGAGACGCAAGGAAGCTGATGATGACGGAATTCGAGGACGACTTCGGCGGGCTCGAGAGCCAGTTCGCCGGGCTGCAGGGCACGGTGGCGGGGCTCCAGAGCGTCACCGGCGCGTTCCAGCGCGAGCTCGACGGCGTGCAGGGCAGCATGAAGGCGGCCGGGCGCGAGGCGAGCGGGATGTCGAGCTCGGTCACGTCCTCGGTTCGGCGGGCATTCGAGGGGGTGATCTTCGACGGCAAGCGTCTGTCCGACGCCCTGGCGGGAGTCGGACGGAGCCTGTCGTCGTCGGTGCTGAGCAAGGCGATCGCGCCGGTGCAGGGCGCGATCGGCTCGGCAGTCGGCAAGGGGATGCAGTCGATCCTGGGCGGGCTCCTGCCGTTCGCGGATGGCGCGGCATTCAGCGCCGGCCGGGTCGCGGCCTTCGCGCGCGGCGGGGTGGTGGACGGGCCGACGCACTTTCCGATGCGCGGCGGCCTCGGGCTGATGGGCGAGGCGGGGCCTGAGGCGATCGTGCCGCTGGCGCGGGGTGCAGACGGCAAGCTCGGCATCCGCTCGGGCGGCAGCGGCGGGGGTTCGGTGCACGTCACCATGAACATCTCGACGCCCGACGTGGCCGGCTTCCAGCGCTCGCAGAGCCAGGTCGCGGCCGAGATGAGCCGTGCGCTGCAGCGCGGCCGGCGCAATCTCTGACGGAGGGTTTCGATGAGCTTTCACGAGGTTCGGTTCCCGGCGGCGCTGTCGGTCGGCTCGAGCGGCGGGCCGGAGCGGCGCACAGAGATCGTGACGCTCTCGAACGGCTTCGAGGAGCGCAACTCGCCGTGGGCGCATTCGCGGCGGCGCTACGATGCGGGCCTCGGCGTGCGGTCGCTCGACGACCTTCAGGAGGTCGTGGCCTTCTTCGAGGCGCGGCACGGGCAGCTCTATGGGTTCCGCTGGAAGGACTGGACGGACTTCAAGTCGTGCGCGCCGTCGCAGACGCCGGCGGCCCTTGACCAGCGCATCGGCACCGGCGACGGGGCGGCGACGCGGTTCGAGCTCAGCAAGACCTATGCGTCGGGTGGGGCGAAGTATCTGAGGCCGATCCGCAAGCCGGTGGCTGGGACGGTAGTGGTGGCCGTCGGCGGCGCGGTGCTGGTAGAGGGCACGGGGTTCAGCGTCGATGCGGCCACCGGGGCCGTGGTGCTCGGCTCGCCGGCGGCGGCCGGTGCATCGGTGACGGCGGGGTTCGAGTTCGACGTGCCGGTGCGCTTCGACACCAACCGGATCGCCACCAGCCTCGCGGGGTTTGCTGCAGGCGAGGTGCCGTCTATCCCGGTGATCGAGGTGCGGGTCTGATGCGCGCGATCCAGCCGGAACTGCAGGCGCGGCTCGACAGCGGCGCGACGCGGCTCTGCCACTGCTGGCGCGTCGATCGCTCGGACGGGGCGGCCTTCGGCTTCACCGATCATGATTGCGACCTGGAGTTCGAGGGCCTGGCGTTTCGAGCCGGCAGCGGCATGGATGCGAGCGCGCTGCAGGCGGCGACGGGGCTGAGCGTCGACAACGCGCAGGCGAGCGGCGCCTTGAGCGACGCGGCGGTCAGCGAGGCGGACGTGAGCGCCGGCAAGTACGACGGCGCGCGGATTCGGCACTGGCTGGTCGACTGGGAGCGGCCGGAACTCCGGGTGCTGATCTTTGCGGGGACGTTCGGCGAGATCCGGCGCCTCGACGGGGCGTTCGAGGTGGAGATGCGCGGCCTGGCCGAGCCGCTGAACGCGCCGGTCGGGCGCTCGGTGCTGCGGACTTGCGATCGGGCGCTCGGCGATGCGCGCTGCGGTTTCGACGCCGCGCAGCCGGGATTTTCCGCCGAGGGCGTGGTGATCGACGGTGCGGGCGGCGCGATCCTCGCCGGTGGGCTCGACGGGTTCGCCGATGGTTGGTTCGACCAAGGAAACTTGAGCTGGCTGAGCGGTGCGAATGCCGGCCAGCGGCTGGTGGTGCAGCTCGACCGAGTCGTGGCGGACGGCCGGCGGATCCGGACCTGGGAGGCGCCCGCGCGGCCGGTGGCGGCGGGAGATCGCTTCCGCGTGGTGGCCGGCTGCGACAAGCGCGCGGAAACCTGTCGGCAGAAATTCGGCAACCTGCTGAACTTTCGCGGCTTTCCGCATCTGCCCGGCGACGACTGGGTGACGGCCTATCCGACCGACGGGGCAATTCATGACGGCGCAAGTCAGCAAGGCTGAGGACATCGTGGCGCGGGCGCGGCTGTGGATTGGCACGCCCTATCGGCATCAGGCGAGCTGCCGCGGCGCGGGCACCGACTGCCTCGGGCTGTTGCGCGGGCTGTGGCGCGAGGTGCTCGGGCCGGAGCCGGAGGCGGTGCCGGCCTACACCGCGGACTGGTCGGAGCCGGCGCGGTCGGAGGATCTGCTCGCGGCGGCGCGACGGAACTTTCGCGAGGTCGCGGTGGACAAGGCGGAGGACGGCGACGTGCTGGTGCTGCGGATGCGGGAGGGCGGCGTGGCCAAGCATGTCGGGATTCGCGCCACGTCGCCCGCGGGCACGCCGACGCTCATCCACGCCTATTCCGGCCACGGCGTCGTCGAGTCGCCGCTGACCCCGGCGTGGTCGCGGCGGATCGCCGGCGTGTTTCGTTTTGCGGTGAGGGCAGTCTGATGGCGACGCTGGTTCTGGCGGCGGCGGGGTCGGCGCTCGGCGGCGCTCTCGGCGGCTCGATCGCGGGATTGGGCGTCGCGGCGCTCGGCAAGGCGGCCGGGGCGATGCTCGGGTCGGCGATCGACCAGCGCCTGCTTGGCGCCGGCTCCGCGCCGGTCGAGACCGGGCGGGTCGAGCAGTTCCGGGTGATGGGCTCGAGCGAAGGCTCGGCGCTGCCACGCGCGTTCGGGCGCAACCGCGTCGCGGGACAGCTGATCTGGTCGAGCCGCTTCCTCGAGCACGTGAGCACCGCGACGGTCGGCGGGAAGGGCGGCGGCGCCAGCGTGCGGGAATACTCGTATTCAGTCAGCTTCGCGGTGGCGCTGTCGGAAGGTGTGCTGAGCCGTATCGGCCGGATCTGGGCGGACGGACAGGCGATCGACCAGACCGGTCTAACCATCCGGCTGCACCCCGGCACCGAGGACCAGATGCCCGATCCGCTGATCGAGGCGATCGAGGGCGCGGGGCGCGCGCCGGCCTATCGCGGCACCGCCTACGTGGTGATCGAGGCGCTCGACCTGACGCCCTATGGCAACCGGATCCCGCAGCTCAACTTCGAGATCTTCCGCCGTCCGCCCGACGACCTCGGGATTGTGCCGCGTTCGCCGGCGCTCGACGTGCGCGGCGTGGCGCTGGTGCCGGGGACGGGGGAGTATTCGCTGGCGACGGAGCCGGTCTTCCTGCGGCGTGGGCAGGCCGACGGCACCGTCGCCAACGTGCACAACGATCGCGGCGTGCCGGATCTGGTGGCGTCGGTCGATCAGCTGGTGGCCGAGGTGCCGGGCGTCGAGTCGGTGTCGCTGGTCGCGACCTGGTTCGGCGATGACCTGCGCTGCGACCGCTGCACGCTGCGGCCCGCGGTCGAGCAGCGCGAGGAGGACGGCAGCCCGATGCCCTGGGTGGTGAGCGGGCAGCCGCGCGAGCATGCGCGCGTGGTGAGCCGGGTGGACGGGCGGCCAATTTTCGGCGGCACGCCGGCGGACGCCTCGATCGTGCAGGCGATCTCGCACCTGCGCGGGCTGGGGCAGGCCGTCATGTTCTATCCGTTCATTCTGATGGACATTCAGTCGGGGAACAGGCTGGCCGATCCGTGGACCGGCGCGCCGGACCAGCCGGCGGTGCCGTGGCGAGGGCGCATTACGCTGGCGCGGGCGGCGGGCACGAGCGGCAGCGCCGACAAGACGGCGGCGGCTGCGGCGGACGTCGCGGCCTTTTTCGGTCAGGCGCGTGTGTCTGACTTTCACGCGGCGGGCACGACGGTGACGTACTCCGGGCCGGACGAGTGGTCGTATCGGCGCTTCGTGCTGCACTATGCCCACCTCTGCGCGCTGGCGGGCGGCGTCGAGGCGTTCTGCATCGGCAGCGAGATGCGCGGGCTGACCCAGATCCGAGACGCGGCAGACGGGTATCCGGCGGTGCGGGCGCTGATCGAGCTGGCAGCCGACGTTCGGCGCGTCCTTCCCGACGCACGGATCGGCTATGCGGCGGACTGGTCGGAGTACTTCGGTCATCAACCGGCGGATGGATCGGGTGACGTCGTGTTCCACCTCGATCCGCTCTGGGCCTGTGACGACGTCGATTTCGTCGGCATCGACAACTACATGCCCCTCTCCGACTGGCGCGACGGCGCGACGCACGCGGATGCGGCGGCGGGGTCGATCTACGATCTCGACTATCTGCGGGGCAACGTCGCGGGAGGCGAGGGCTACGACTGGTTCTATTCCGATCCCGCGGCGCGTGACGCGCAGCTGCGATCGCCCATCAGCGATGGTGCCTATGGCGAGCCGTGGGTCTTCCGCTACAAGGATCTCGCGAACTGGTGGGGGCGGCGGCACTTCAACCGCATTGGTGGCGTACGACAGGTTGAGGCCACGGCGTGGCAGCCGCGGTCGAAGCCGATCTGGTTCACCGAGCTCGGGTGCCCGGCGGTGGACAAGGGCACCAACCAGCCGAATGTCTTCCACGATCCGAAGTCATCGGAGAGCTTCTTTCCATATTATTCGAGCGGGCAGCGCGACGACCTGATCCAGCACCGCTATCTGCAGGCGATGCTCGGCCACTGGAACGACCCGGCGAACAACCCGGCGTCGGACACCTACGCGGGCCGAATGGTCGACATGTCGCGAGCCCACGTGTGGGCGTGGGATGCGCGGCCGTGGCCGGACTTTCCCGAGCGCGCCGACACCTGGGTGGACGGCGCAAACTACGAGAGCGGCCACTGGCTGAATGGGCGGACCAGCGTCGCAGCACTCGGCGAAGTCGTCGCCGAGATCTGCACGCGCAGCGGCGTGGAAGAGATCGACGTCTCGCGGCTGCATGGCAGCGTGACCGGGTATCTCGTCGATGCGGTCGAAAGCGGCCGGCAAAGCCTGCAACCGCTGATCGTGGCACATGGCTTCGACAGCTATGCCGTCGGCGAGACCATGACCTTCGCCAGTCGTGGCGCCGTCGTCGCGGCGGAGATCGATCGGGACCGTTGCGTCGTGCGGGAGTCGCAGCCGGTGCTGTCGCTCGTCCGGGCGCCAGCGCTCGAGACCGCGGATCGTGTCACCGTCGGATTCGTGCGGGCGGACGGTGATTATCTGACTGGTGCGGCCGAGGCGCTGGCGCCGCAGGCGCACGAGCCGCGCGCGGAGCAGACCTCGGTGCCGCTGGTCATGAGCGAGGCCGAGGCGCAGGCGGTGGCGGCCAGAGCGCTGAGCGAGGGCCGGATCGCGCGGGACAGCCTGAGCTGTGCGCTGCCGCAGTCGATGCTGCGGATCACGCTCGCCGACGTGCTGCGGCTGCGGGATGCGGACGGCAACGGCGCGCTGTTCCGGATCGACCGGATCGAGGAGGCCGGATCGCGGTCGCTCAGCGGCGTGCGCATCGAGCCGTTCGTCTACGATGCGCCGCAACGGTCGAGGCCGCGCCGTGGCGCGCCGCGGCTCATGGCGCCATCGCCGGTCTCGGCGACGTTCCTGGACCTCCCGCTGCTGACCGGAGCGGAGGATCCGGTTTCGCCGCATTTGGCCGTCACGCGCGTGCCATGGAGCGGCGCGGTGGCGGTGTACTCGTCCGAGAGCGATGCGGGTTACGTATTTGATCGCACCCTGAGGCGACCGGCGACGGTCGGGAGGTTGCTCGATCCGCTGCGGACGGCGGCGCCCGGGCTCTGGAGTTCGGCGGAGGTGCGGGTTCGGCTGGCTTGCGGGGCGCTGCAATCCCGCGAGGATGCTGACGTTCTTGGCGGTGCCAATGTCGCGGCGCTGCGGTTCGGCGTGGGCGGCGACTGGGAGGTGGTGCAATTCAGCAGGGCGACGCTGGTCGCGCCGGCCGTCTATCGCCTCGGCGGTTTCCTGCGCGGGCAGGCCGGCACCGACTGGCTCATTCCCGCGGAGTGGCCGGTCGGAACCGACTTCGTGCTGCTGGACGGCGCGGTTGCGCAGGTGACGCTGCCGCCGTCGCTGCGGCAGATCGAGCGGCACTATCGCATCGGAACGGCATCGCGCGCCTACGACGACGCGAGCTATGTGCACCGAGTCGAAACCTTCGATGGCGCCGGACTGCGGCCGTATCGGCCGGCGCACCTGATCGCGGCACGGCTTGCCGACGGCGCCCTGCGGTTCGACTGGGTTCGGCGCACCCGGCTCGACGGCGACAGTTGGCTCGGCACGGATGTGCCGCTCGGCGAGGAGAGCGAGGCCTATCTCGTCCGGGTTCGCGCCGGTGACGCGGTGCTGCGCGAGGCCGCCAGCACCACTCCGCAGTTCCATTATTCCCGCGCGGACCAGCTGGCTGACGGTGTCGGCCAGCGCGTCTTCGAGGTGGCGCAGCTTTCGACCCGGTTCGGGCCGGGGCCTTTCCAAGGGATGGAAGTCGATGTCTAGAACCGCACGGTTGTCCTTGCCGCTCGTCATGCCGGCGCAGGCGCAGAAGCACGTCACGGTGAACCAGGCGCTGGCTATGCTCGACGCGGTCGTTCAGCTGAGCGTCGTGTCGTCGAACCTGACCGTACCACCGAGCGCGGCGGCGGAGGGCGACAGCTTCATCGTGCCGGGCGGCGCTTCCGGCGCCTGGCTGGGCAAGACCGGCGCCGTCGCAGTCTGGAGCAATGGCGGGTGGATGTTCCTGTCGCCGCGAGCCGGGTGGCGGGCCTGGGATGCGGCGCGCTCTGCGTGGCAGATCCATGACGGGACGTCCTGGGTCGCGGAGGCGTTGGCGGTGTCGCCTGGCGGGGCCTGCCTGCGGGCGAGCATTCTCGAGTTCGATCATGCGGTGACACCTGGGGGGAGCAACCCGACCTCCATCGCGATCCCGGCCGGCGTCCAGGTGCTGGGGGTCTCCGGGCGCGTGACTTCGGCACTCACCGGCACCGGGCTCTCCAGTTGGCGCGTAGGGGTTGCCGGATCGTCGGACCGATACGGTTCGGGCCTTGGCCTAGGGCGCAACTCCTATGTTGCGGGGCTCACGGGGACACCGGTCACCTATTACAGCGACACGCCGCTACTGCTGACCGCCGAGGGCGGGAGCTTCGGGTCGGGCGCGGTCCGGCTCGCGGTTCACCTCGTCCGGATCGAGCCGCCGCGGATGGTCTGAGGTCGCAATATCGTCCTTCTGTTTCGCTTGATTTCGGCGCTGCACCGGTCCAAGTGCGTTCTCGAACGGCCGACGGAGGGAGCCGAGGAATGCGTTCGCAACCGAGCATTGCCAGTCTGGACCCGGTCTGGTCGACGATCCGGCATGAGGCGGAGCAGATCGTGCGGGACGAGCCGCTGATGGCGAGCCTCGTGCACGCCGGCATCCTGCATCACAACAGCCTCGAGAAGGCGTTGAGCTATCGCGTGGCGCAGAAGCTTGCGTCTCCGGAGATGAGCGAGCTTATCCTGCGGGAGATCGTCGATGAGGCTTACGACTCGGACAGTCGGCTCGGGTTGTCGGCGCGAGCCGACATCATTGCCGTCTTCGAGCGGGATCCCGCGTGCCATCGCTACCTGCAGCCGCTCCTGTTCTTCAAGGGATTCCAGGCGCTGCAGTGCTATCGCATCGGTCACTGGCTCTGGGAGCACAGGCGTCGCGACATGGCCTATTTCATCCAGATGCGTACGTCGGAGGCGTTCGGGGTCGACATCCACCCGGGGGCTCGGGTGGGAAATGGCATCATGATCGATCATGCGCATTCGATCGTGATCGGCGAGACCGCGGTCGTCGGGGACAACGTGTCGATGCTGCACTCGGTGACGCTCGGGGGCACCGGCAAGGAGGATGGCGACCGACATCCGAAGATCGGAAACGGGGTGCTGATCGGCGCCGGCGCCGCGGTCCTCGGCAACATTCGCGTCGGCGGGTGCAGTCGGATTGCCGCCGGGTCGGTCGTCTTGCAGGACGTGCCGCCCTGCAAGACCGTTGCTGGCGTGCCGGCGCGGATCGTTGGCGAAGCCGGCTGCGCCGAGCCCTCGAAGTCGATGGATCAGCTTCTCGACGAGACGCCGGAACGGTAGGCCTCGGCCGCGGTCATGCGAGCATCTCGATCGGGTGCTCGAGAAGGTCGATGATGGCGGCGAGGAGCCGGGCTCCCAGCGCGCCGTCGATGACGCGGTGATCGACCGAGAGGGTGAGGGACATTACGGTGGCAACCTCGATGTCGCCGGATGCTCCGACAACGGGGCGCTTCACGCCGGTGCCCACCGCGAGGATTGCCGCCTGCGGTGGGTTGATCACCGCATCGAAGCTCTCGACCCCCATCATGCCGAGGTTCGAGACGGCGAAGCTGCCGCCCTGATACTCGGCCGGGGCGAGCTTGCGCTCGCGGGCGCGGGCCGCGAGATCCTTCATCTCGCGCGACAGCGTTGAGAGCGACTTTGTCTCGGCGTCGCGAATGACTGGCGTGAACAGCCCGCCTTCGACGGCGACCGCGACGGCAATGTCGGACGCCCGCAGCCGCAGCAGGCTGTCACCAGCCCAGACGGCATTGCAGTCGGGCACCTGCTGCAGCGCCAGCGCGGCCGCCTTGACCACGAAGTCGTTGACCGAGAGCTTGACCCCGCGCGCTTCGAGCCGCGTGTTCAGCTCGGCACGGAAGGACAGGAGCGCGTCGAGGCGCGCGTCGCGGCGGAGGTAGAAGTGCGGGATCGTCTGCTTTGCTTCGGTGAGCCGAGCTGCGATCGTCCGGCGCATGCCGTCGAGCTTGATCTCGTCGAACGGGCGGTCGGCGTAGAGCCGTTTGACGCCTTGGCTGTCGGGCTGGGCCGCCGGGGAGGGAATTGGAGCGGCAGTCGCTTGCGGCTGTTGCGGCAGCGCTGCAGTGGGCGCGCGGCTCTCGGCACCACGTTCAACGTCGGCCTTCACGATCCGCCCGCCAGAGCCTGAGCCACTTATTCCGGTGAGGTCGATCCCGCGTTCGCTTGCGATGCGACGCGCGAGGGGCGAGGCGATGATCCGCTTGCCTGGCTCGCTTCCGCGGGCCGGGACAGAAGGCACGGCGTTCTCGGGCCGTACGGTCTTCTTTGGGCCCTCGGCCTGGGTGAGGCTGGCCGCGTCAAGCTCTTCTCCCGGCTCGGCCAGGACGGCGATGAGGTCGTTCACGCGGACGTTCGTGCTGCCTTCCGGCACGACCAGACGGGCGACTGTTCCCTCGTCGACGCTTTCGAACTCCATCGTGGCCTTGTCGGTCTCGATCTCGGCCAGCACCGTCCCGGACGTGACGCTGTCACCTTCCTTCACGAGCCACTTCGCCAGCGTGCCCTCCTCCATCGTCGGGGAGAGCGCGGGCATGAGAATGTTGGTCGGCACGGGCGAGCCTCAACGATAGGTGACCGAACGGCAGGCGGCGACCACCTCGGCGGTGGTGACGAGGGCGAGCTTCTCAAGGTTTGCGGCATAGGGCATCGGCACGTCCTTGCCGGTGCAGTTGATCACCGGAGCATCGAGATCGTCGAAGGCGTGCTCCATCAGGACGGCGGATACCCGGTTGCCGATCGATCCGACGGGGAAGCCCTCCTCGACGGTCACGCAGCGGTTGGTCCGGCGGACCGAGGCGATGACGGCATCGGTATCCATTGGGCGCAGGCTTCGCAGGTCGATGACCTCGGCGGAGATATTGTCCTTGGCGAGCTCGTCGGCGGCCTGAAGCGCGTACGTCATGCCGATGCCGAAGCTGACGACGGTGACGTCGGTGCCGGGCCGCGCGACACGCGCCTTGCCGATCGGCACCGTAAAGTCGTCGAGCACCGGCACCTCGAAGCTGCGGCCGTAGAGGATCTCGTTCTCGAGGAAGATCACCGGATTGGGATCGCGGATCGCGGATTTCAGAAGTCCCTTCGCGTCGCCGGCGGTGAACGGCTGCACGACCTTGAGGCCGGGAATGTGCGCGTAGAGTGCCGCAAAGTCCTGGCTGTGCTGCGCGGCGACGCGGGCGGCGGCACCGTTCGGGCCGCGGAAGACGATCGGGCAGCCCATCTGCCCGCCGGACATGTAGAGCGTCTTGGCGGCAGAGTTGATGATCTGGTCGATCGCCTGGAGGGCGAAGTTGAAGGTCATGAACTCAACGATCGGGCGGAGCCCGGCGAAGGCGGCACCGACGGCGAGGCCGGTAAAGCCGTGCTCGGTGATCGGCGTGTCGATCACGCGCTTCGCGCCGAACTCGTCGAGAAGGCCCTGGCTGATCTTGTAGGCCCCCTGGTACTCCGCGACCTCCTCGCCGATCAGGAAGACGTCGCCGTCGCGGCGCATCTCCTCGGCCATGGCGTCGCGCAACGCCTCGCGAACGGTCTGGGTCCGGAACGAGGTCCCCTCGGGCACATCGGGTTCGGCAACTGCGGGAGTCGCCGGTCTCGGGGCAGGGGCGGACTTGGCCGCCGGCTCGCTTCGCGGCTCCGGGCGCTTCGGCTTCGGCGCCGATTCCTCTCCCGCGTCCAGCAGGACCGCGATCGGCGTGTTCACCTTCACGCGCTCGGTCCCCTCCGGGACGAGGATTTCCCCAAGCCGTCCCTCGTCCACTGCCTCGAATTCCATCGTCGCCTTGTCGGTCTCAATCTCGGCGATGACCTGGCCGGACTTGACCGGGTCGCCCTGCTTGACCAGCCACTTCGAGAGCGTGCCCTCCTCCATCGTCGGAGACAGCGCGGGCATCAGGATCTCGGTCGGCATGCTGCCCTCCTCAGGCGTAGACGTCGGTCCAGAGCTCGGAGGGATCCGGCTCGGGGCTTTCCTGGGCGAACTGCGCCGCATCGTTGACGATCGTCTTGATCTCGCGGTCGACGATCTTCAGCTCGTCGTCGATGGCCAGCTTGTCGGCGACGAGCAGATTGCGCACGTGGTCGATCGGATCGTGCTCCTCGCGCATCTTCTGCACTTCCTCGCGCGTCCGGTACTTCGCCGGGTCGGACATCGAGTGTCCGCGATAACGGTAGGTGTTCATCTCGAGGATGTAGGGCCCTTCGCCGGCGCGACAGTGCGCGACCGCCTTCGCGCCGGCGTCGCGCACCGCAAGCACGTCCATGCCGTCGACGGCCTCGCCGGGGATGCCGAAGGCCGCGCCGCGGGTGTAGAGCGCCGGCGTCGAGGAGCCGCGCTTGAGCGAGGTGCCCATCGCGTACTGATTGTTCTCGATGACGAAGACCACCGGCAGCTTCCAGAGGCTCGCCATGTTGAAGGTCTCGTAGACCTGGCCCTGGTTCGCGGCGCCATCGCCGAAGTAGGTGAAGGCCACCGCGTCGGTGCCGCGGTACTTGTTGGCGAAGGCGAGCCCCGCCCCGATCGGCACGTTGGCGCCGACGATGCCGTGGCCGCCGTAAAACTCCTTTTCCTTCGAAAACATATGCATCGAGCCGCCCTTGCCCTTGGAGTAGCCTCCCGAGCGGCCGGTGAGCTCGGCCATCACACCCTTCGGATCCATGCCGCAGGCGAGCATGTGGCCGTGGTCGCGGTAGGTGGTCACCCGCTGGTCGCCGGGCTTGGCGACGGATTCGAGGCCGACGACGACGGCTTCCTGGCCGATGTAGAGGTGGCAGAAGCCGCCGATCAGCCCCATGCCGTAGAGCTGCCCCGCCTTCTCCTCGAACCGGCGGATGAGCAGCATGGCGCGATAGAAGCCCATCAGCTCGTCTCGGGAAGCGGCGTCGCCTGCACGCTTGGGGGGCATGGCGCGCTCCTCCTCTGGCTGGTTCAACGTTGAGCTACCGGGGAGTATAACGGCGAATTCGGGCGGCGGAACCCCGCTCCGCCTATTGGATGATGAACTCCTCGGTCCGGCCGAGCCCGAGAACCTTGCGCGCCTGCTCGTCGAGCATGTCGAGGTCGAGCGTCTCGGTGGAGAGCCGGCGGGTCTTGTTCTCGATGAGCGCACGCTCAACCTTGAGATCAGCGAGGTCGGCCTCCAGCCGATCCGCCTGCGCCTCCACCTGGAACAGGCTGAAGAGGCCATGCTCGCCCTGCAGGGCGGCAAAGGTCAGATAGCACATGAGCGCAATCACCACGATCGCGAAGATCGCCCCGGCAAAGCCGCGCCGCCGGGGCTCGATTTCCGGATAAGTCAAAGCCTGTTTCGCCCGCTTCTTCTGCTCGTTGCCGGGCAGGATGCCAGAAAGCGGGCGATTTGGGAATGCCTTTTGGCGGACCCTCAGCCGCGGCCCTTGTAGATTTCCACCAGCTGATTGAGCATGTGCATCGCGTCCTCGCGCGAGCGCTGGAAGGTGTTGCGGCCGATGATCGAGCCGTTGCCGCCGCCGTCGCGGATGGCGCGGGCGTCCTCGTAGACCGAGTTCTCGTCCTTCGCGGCGCCGCCGGAGAACACGACGATCCGCCGGCCACCGAACGCCGCCTGCATGCAGTGCCGCACGCGCGCGGCTTGCGTCGCCACGTCGATCCCCTGCTTCTCGTAAACCTTCTTCGCCTCGCCCTGCTCGAGGTGCGCGGTCGACAGCTTGATCTTGATGATGTGCGCGCCGAGCAGTGCCGCGATCTGCGCCGCATAGGCGCCGATGTCGATCGCGGTCTCGCCTTCCTTCGAGATGTCCTCGCCGCGCGGATAGGACCAGATTACCGTCGGCAGGCCCTTCGCGGCAGCTTCCTCGCGAAGCTCCGAGATTTCCTCGAACATGTCGAGCCCGTGCGCCGAGCCGGGGTAGACGGTAAAGCCGATCGCGGCGCAGCCGAGCCGCAGCGCATCGTCGACCGAGGCGGTGATCGCCTGGTCGAAGCCGGCCACCTTCGGCACCAGCGAGTTCGACGAGTTCATCTTCAGGATCGTCGGGATCTGGCCGGCGAAGGTGTCCGCGCCGGCCTCGATCATGCCGAGCGGCGCGGCGTAGGCGTTCAGCCCCGCGTCGAGCGCGATCTGGTAGTGATAGTGCGGGTCGTAGGCTGGCGGGTTCGGCGCGAAGCTGCGTGCCGGGCCGTGCTCGAAGCCCTGATCGACCGGCAGGATGATCATCTTGCCGGTGCCCCCGAGACGGCCCTGCATCAGCATCCGGCAGAGGTTTCCCTTCACCCCCGGATTGTCCGACTCGTAGTAGCTCAGGATCTTCAGGACAGTCCGCGTCGCCTTCATGAACACTTCCTCGACGTTGCTGAAACTCAGGCCTCGAGCGCGGCGACGCCGGGAAGCGTCTTGCCCTCGAGCCACTCCAGGAAGGCGCCGCCCGCCGTGGAGACATAGGTGAAGTCGTCGGCCGCGCCGCTCGCGTTGAGGGCGGCTACGGTGTCGCCGCCGCCGGCGACCGACAGGAGCTTGCCGGCACGAGTGAGCCGAGCGGCCGCCTGCGCTGCGGCATCGGTCGCGGTGTTGAACGGCGGGATCTCGAAGGCTCCGAGCGGCCCATTCCAGACCAGCGTCTTCGCCGCGGCAAAGGCCGTCACCACCGCCGCGGTCGCCTCAGGCCCGGCATCGAGGATCATCGCGTCCGGCGGGCACTTGTCGGCCGGGACCGTCTCGCTCACCGCACCCGCCTTGAACTCGCGTGCCACGACCACGTCCGCCGGCAGCAGGATCGCGCAGCCCGACTCCTCGGCCTTCCCGAGGATCTCGCGCGCCGTTCCGACCAGGTCATGCTCGCAGAGCGACTTGCCGACGTCGATCCCTTTGGCGGCGAGGAAAGTGTTCGCCATTCCGCCGCCGATCACCAGCGTATCGACCTTCGCGATCAGGTTGCCGAGGAGCTCGAGCTTCGTCGACACCTTCGCACCACCGACCACCGCCACCACCGGTCGCTCCGGCTGCCCGAGCGCCTTCTCGAGCGCGCCGAGTTCGGCCTGCATCAGCCGCCCGGCACAGGACGGCAAGAGCTTGGCCAGCGCCTCGGTCGAGGCGTGGGCTCGGTGCGCGGCCGAGAAGGCGTCGTTGCAGTAGACGTCGCCGAGGCTCGCCAGTGCCTTCGCGAACGCGGGGTCGTTCTTCTCCTCGCCGGCATGGAAGCGAGTGTTCTCAAGCAGGAGCACGTCGCCCGGTGCCATCGCCCGCACCGCGCGCGCCGCCACCTCGCCGACGCAATCGTCCGCGAAGGCCACCTCCTGCCCGAGCGTCTCCGCGAGCGCCGGCAGCACGACCTTGAGGCTCATCGACGGCACGACCTTGCCTTTCGGCCGGTCGAAATGCGCCATGAGGACCGGCTTGCCGCCCTTGGCTAGGATGTCGCGGACCGTCGGCACGATCCGCTCGATCCGCGTCGCGTCGGTCACCTTGCCGTTTTCGACCGGCACGTTGATGTCGACGCGAGTTAGCACGACCTTGCCGGCGAGATCGAGATCGTCGAGCGTCTTCCAATACATGGCCGTCTCCCTCAGAGCAGCGCCTCGACCTTCGCCGCCACCGCGTCGGCGGTGATGCCGAAGTGCGGATAGAGCTGCACGATCGATCCCGACGCCCCGAAGCTCCTCATGCCGACGAAGCCCGCCTTGCGCTCGCTGCCGCGCTCGCCAAAGAGCCAGCGGTCCCAGCCGAACTCGACCGCCGCCTCGACACCGACCCGCACCGGGCCGGCCGGCAGCACGCTGCGGCGGTACTTCTCGTCCTGTGCCGCGAAAAGCTCCCAGCACGGCATCGACACCACGCGCGTGCCGATGCCCTTCGCCTGCAGCGCCGCGCGCGCGTCGAGCGCGATCTCCACCTCCGAGCCCGTGGCGAGCAGGATCGCCTGGCGCTTGCCCTCCGCCTCGGCGAGCACGTAGGCGCCGCGCGCCGAGAGATTCTGCCGCGTGTGCGTCGTCCGCACCGTCCGCAGGTTCTGCCGGGTCAGCGCCAGCACCGTCGGCACGTCGGCGCCGAGCGCCAACTCCCAGGCCTCGGCCGTCTCCACCGTGTCCGCAGGCCGGAACACGTTGAGTTTCGGCGTCGCCCGCAGCATCGCCAGGTGCTCGACGGGCTGGTGCGTCGGCCCGTCCTCGCCGAGCCCGATCGAGTCGTGGGTCAGCACATAGATGACCCGGAGCCCCATGATCGAGGACAGCCGCATCGCGCCACGCGCATAGTCGGAGAACACGAGGAACGTGCCGCCGTAGGGAATGCAGCCGCCGTGCAGCGCGATGCCGTTCATCGTGGCCGCCATGCCATGCTCGCGGATGCCATAGTGGATGTAGCGCCCGCCGCGGCTGTCCACGTCGAAGGTGCCGAGGCCCTTGGTCAGCGTGTTGTTCGACCCGGTGAGGTCCGCCGAGCCGCCGAGCGTCTCCGGCGTGTTGGCGTTGATGACCTCGAGCGTCATCTCGGAGGATTTCCGCGTCGCGACCTTGGGGGCGGCCTCGGACTGGGCCTTGCGGAATGCGGTCAGGGCCGGCACCAGCTTCTTCGGCAGCGTCCCCGCCACCACCCGGTCGAACTCGGCGCGCTTGCTCCCGCCGAGCTTGCCGAGCCGCTCCTCCCACGCCTCGCGCTCGGGCCGTCCGCGCTCGCCGATCTTGCGCCAGGCGTCCATGACCTCGTTCGGCACCTCGAAGGGCGGATAGGTCCAGCCGTAGATCTCGCGCACCTTGGCGATCTCGTCCGCCCCGAGCGGCGAGCCGTGCGCGGCCTTGGTGTCCTGTTTGGTGGGCGCGCCATAGCCGATGTGGGTGTGGCAGTCGATCATCGCCGGCCGGTCGCTGGCCTTGGCCTCGCGGATCGCCCGGTCGATGTCGTCGGGGTCGTGACCGTCGCACTCGTGCACCGACCAGCCGGACGCCGCGAAGCGCGCCTTCTGGTCGGTGATGTCCGACAGCGACACCTTGCCGTCGATCGAGATGCCGTTGTCGTCCCAGAGCAGCGTCAGCCGCGCGAGCTTCTGCCGGCCGGCGAGACTGATCGCCTCCTGGCTGATCCCTTCCATCAGGCAGCCGTCGCCCGCGAGCACCCAGGTGCGGTGGTCGACGATCTTGCGCCCGAACCGCGCCGCCATGCTTTCCTCGGCAATCGCGAAGCCGACCGAGTTGGCGACGCCCTGGCCGAGCGGCCCCGTCGTCGTCTCGATCCCCGCGGCGTGGCCGTACTCGGGGTGCCCCTCCGCCGGCGAGCCGATCTGCCGGAACCGCCGGATGTCGTCGATCGTCATGTCGGCATAGCCGGTGAGGTAGAGAAGCCCGTAGAGCAGCATCGACCCGTGCCCGGCCGAGAGCACGAAGCGGTCGCGGTCGGGCCAGCGCGGCGACGTCGGATCGAACTTCAGGTGCCGCTCGAAGAGCACCGTCGCGACGCCGGCCATGCCCATCGGCAGACCGGGGTGGCCGGAGTTCGCCTGCTGCACGGCATCCATCGCCAGCACCCGGAGTGCCGCGGCCTTCATCCAGTGGTCGGGGTGGCGCTGGCGGAGCTCGGGAATGTTCACCGGGAGGTCCTTTCCTGCACGCGGGCCTGCACGCGGGATTTCCTGAAATTCAGGCAGGCGGGCGAACTGATACCAGCCCGGGGTAGGGGGTCAAGGGCGGAACGCGCCGCCGCAGCCCGGCAGCCGGTATACGAAGGTGCCGGTGCCCGCGCTGATTGTCGCAGCGGATCAGCATCTTGCCCCTCCGGCCGTGCGCTCTGTCCGATGCCGTCGGCGGTCCTTCGCGCGGGCCCCGAGCCAATCCGCACAACCTGCTCGCGACTGATTGCATTCGCCGGGTCACGCCCCTAAAAAGCGAGGCGTCCGCATCGATGGGGCCCAGATGAGTCAATTCGCCGAGCTCGAAGCCCAGTTCGCCGCGGCCTTGGGCCGCCTGCGCTCCGCTCTTGCTGCGCGCACCGCCGCGCTAGAGGGTCGTCCCGACGAGCGTGCGCTGCGCGACCGCATCGACACGCTCGAGGCCGAGAAGGCCGAGCTCGTCGACGAGCTGGAGCGGCTGCAGGTCAAGCGCGACAAGGACGTCGCCGCGCTCGATGACCTGATTGCGCAGCTGAAGCCGCTGATCGAGGAGGTCTGAGGTGCCCGAGCTCATTCTCGAGATTGGCAGCCGCGTCTTCGAGGTCGCCTGCGAGCCTGGCCAGGAAGCCTCGCTCGAGCGCGCCGCGCGGCTCCTCGACGTCGAGGCCGCGCGCGTCGGCGACGCCGGCCGCGCCACCGAAAAGCGCATGCTGCTCCTCGCCGGCCTCCTCCTCGCCGACTCGATGACCGGCGTCCAGGAGCAGCTGCGCGCCGCCGAGGAGCGCGTCCGCCACGCCGAGGAGCGCGCGCGGATCGCCGAGGCGAAGTCGGCGATGCTCGCCGCGAACGCGCTCAAGCTCGAGACCGAGGCGTCGCACAAGCTCTCCCCGGCCGAGGTCGCCGAGCTGCGCGAGGAGAACGAATTCGCTGGCGCGCTGCTCGGCAAGGTGCTGACCGAGCTCAACGCGCTCGCCGACGACCTCGAGCGCGCCTGAGCCCGGCTGCTCCGCAAGGCAGGCGTTGATCCTCCGCGCCACCAGCCGGCCGGGCTTGTCCGCCTGCGCGCCGGTGGCATGATCCCGCCCGAGAAGAGCGCAAGGAGAGGCACCACATGCTGCTCGGGTGCATCGGCGACGACTTCACCGGCTCGAGCGACCTCGGCAACACGCTGGCGCGGCAGGGGATGCGGGTGACGCAGTATTGCGGCATCCCCGCCGCGCCCGCCGCGCCGGAGGTCGAGGCGGGCGTCGTCGCGCTGAAGTCGCGCACGATCGCGCCGGCCGACGCGGTGGCGCAGTCGCTCGCCGCCCTCGACTGGCTCCGCGCCCAGGGTTGCCGGCAATTCCTGTTCAAGTATTGCTCGACCTTCGACTCGACCCCCGAAGGCAACATCGGCCCGGTCGCCGAAGCGCTTGCCACCGCGCTCGGCGCCTCGCGCGTCATCGTCTGCCCGGCCTTTCCCGCCGCCGGGCGCACGCTCTTCCAGGGCCACCTCTTTGTCGGCGACCGGCTGCTCTCCGAGAGCGGGATGCGCGACCATCCGCTGACGCCGATGACCGACCCCGACATCCGCCGCTGGCTCGCCCGCCAGACCCGGCTCGGCGTCGGCCACGTGCCGCTCGCCACCGTCTTCGAGGGCGCGCCCGCGATCCGCGCCGCGCTCGATGCCGAGGACGCCGCCGGCCGCCTTCTCGTCGTCGTCGACGCAGTTCGCGACGCCGACCTTTTCGCCATCGGCGCCGCCGCCGACGGCCTGCCGCTGGTCACCGGCGGCTCCGGCGTCGCCCTCGGGCTGCCTGCGAACTTCCGCGGCCAGGGCCTCCTCGCCGGCACTGCGGCCGACTGGACCGCGACGCCCGGCCCGGCGGCCATCCTCTCCGGCTCCTGCTCCCTCGCCACCCGCGGCCAGGTCGAGCGCCACCGCGCCACGCACCCCGCGCTCGCGATCGACGTCGACGCGGTGATTGCCGGCACGACGACCGCCGACGACGTGGCGGGCTGGCTGCTCGCCCGCGGCGACGACCTGCCGCTAGCCTACTCCTCCGCCGACCCCGACCGGGTCCGTGCGGCGCAGGCGCGGCACGGCCGCGAGGCTTCGGCCGCCGCGATCGAAGGCTTCTTCGCCGAGACCGCGCGCCGGCTCGTCGCCGGCGGCGTTCGCCGCCTCATCACCGCCGGCGGCGAGACCTCCGGCGCTGTCGTCGAGGGCCTCGGCCTCACGGCGCTGGAGATCGGCCCCGAGATCGACCCCGGCGTGCCGGCGCTGCGCGCGGGCAAGCTCGTGCTCGCGCTCAAGTCCGGCAACTTCGGCCGCCCGACCTTCTTCGCGGAGGCAGCCCGCGTGCTGGCCGAAGGCGCATGACCGCCGAGACCACGCTCCGCGAGCGCATCTGCCGGATCGGCCGCTCGATCCACGACCGCGGCCTGACCGGCGGCGCGTCCGGCAACCTCTCGGCGCGCACCGCCGACGGCGGCCTCCTCGTCACCCCGACCGGCTCAAGCCTCGGCGACCTCGACCCCGCCCGCCTCTCGCGCCTCGACGCCGCGGGCCGGCTCCTGTCGGGCGACACGCCGACGAAAGAGATGGCGTTGCATGCCGCCTTCTACGACACCCGCGCCGGCGTCGGCGCCGTCGTCCACCTGCATTCCACGCACTCGGTCGCGCTCTCCATGCTGCCCGAGACCGACCCCGACAATGCGCTGCCGCCACTGACCGCCTACTCGGTGATGCGCCTCGGCCGGGTGAAGCTCTTGCCCTACTTCCGTCCGGGCGACCCTGCCATGGGCGAGGCGGTGCGCGGCCTCGCCGGCCGGCGGGCGGCGGTGCTGCTCGCCAACCACGGGCCCGTCGTCGCCGGCAAGGACCTCGAGGCCGCGCTCTACGCCGCCGAGGAGCTCGAGGAGACCGCGCGCCTCGCGCTGCTGCTGCGCGGCTGCAATCCGGTTCTTTTGACCGACGCCCAGGTCCGGGACGTGGTGACGACCTTCGACGTCGATTGGTGACGTTCCCGACGGATACGGCGCGGCGTCGTCCCGCCGCCCGCTCTACCCGCACGCCCCCACATGCCCGCACGATGTGCAGAAATCGCAGCCGTCGCGCCGGATCAGCGTCGGGTGGCCGCATTCCGGGCAAGTGCGCCCCTGCACCGGCGCGGGGGCGGCGCCCGGGGCAGGGGCGTCGCTCCAGAGCCGCGCCGAGCCTGCCGTCGGATAGCCGGCGGCGTCGAGGATGCCGAGCATCTCGTAGCGGTGGATCAGCAGCCGCGCGACGTAGGCGAGCGTCGAGGGCTGCACCGCCTGCTTCTCGCGCCCCGGCACTCGCGCGAAGAAGTCGCCCTGCGCCTCCGGCAGGTCCTTGAGCCCGCGCAGCTTCTTGCCGATCCACGCCGGGTCGATCACCCGCATGTCGAGCGACAGCGACTTGGTCAGGCCGTTGAACTCCAGCGGATAGGCGCCGGACAGCCACACCGAGAACGGCCGCTTCGTCCCGTCCGGCAGCACGCATTCCTTGACGAACATCGCGAAGTCGTCGCCGGTCGCCGGATTAAGGATGTCGACCGTCCAGCTGAGCGTGCCGTCGACCCCCGACTTCGGCTCCTTCCGCGAGAACATCGCGTCGACGAGCGGCGTCTCGCCCTCCTCGCCGTCGAAGACGCCGAGTGCCCGGCAGCGGTGCTCGACCACCTTGGCGAAGGCCGAGACGTTGCCGGCGACCGGCACGCTGACCCCGTCGGGCGGCATCGCCACCGTGAACGGCGCCCCCGGCGTCCGCGCCAGGCTGTCGAGCTTCAGCATCAGCCAGGCGCGGTCCTGCGCGCGCATGTCCATCGAGAGGTTCTTGGCCAAGGCCGCCAGCCCGCGCGGCGTCTGCTCGCCGTTGACCCAGACCTCGAACGGGTGCCGGTCGCCGTTCTCCACGTGGCCGACGAAGACCGCGAACCGGGTGCCGGGCGCCTCGATCATGTAGGTCCACGACGGCGAGCCGGCGACGAGCTTCGGCCGGTGCGGCCAGCGCAGCGCGGCGAGCGCCACCTGCGGCGCGGCGGAGATGCGGATCCGCCGGTCGGGCTCGGTCTGGTCGAGATCCTGCGGCGCCCCGGTGTCGGCCGACAGCACCGCGCCGAGCACGCGGTTCGGGCGGTAAGTGGTGATCCCCTTCAGGCCCGCATGCCAGGCCTCGAGATAGAGCCCCTCGAAGTCCTCGAACGGATAATCCTCGGGCACGTTGACCGTCTTCGAGATCGACGCGTCGACATAGGGCTGGATCGCTGCCTGCATCAGCATGTGGTCGCGCGCCGAGATCTCGAGCGCGCTGACGAAGGCCTCGGGCAGCGCCGCCTCGCCGCGCTCGGCGCGCCAGCGGCGCCAGGCGTGGTCCTCGACCCGGTACTCGCGCATCGCCCCGTCGGCCTCGCGCTTGCGGCGGGTGTAGAACCACGCATAGGCTGGCTCGATGCCGTTCGAGGCGTTGTCGGCGAACGCGAGGCTGATCGTCCCGGTCGGTGCGATCGACAGGAGATGGCTGTTGCGGATGCCATGCGCGGCGATCTCGGTCCGGATCTCCTCCGGCAGCCGGCGCGCCATGCCGGAGGCGAGATAGGCCTCGGCTTCGAAGAGCGGAAACGCGCCCTTCTCGCGCGCCAGCGCCACGCTCGCGCGATAGGCGGCGTCGCGCATGGTGCGGGCGATGCCGGCGGCGGTCTCGCGCGCCGCCGCAGTGTCGTAACGCAGCCCGAGCAGGATCAGCGCGTCGCCGAGCCCGGTGAAGCCGAGCCCCGTCCGGCGCTTCGCCGCCGCCTCGCGCGCCTGCTCGGGCAGCGGCCAGACCGTCGCGGCCAGCACGTTGTCGAGCATCCGCACCGCCACCGCCACGGTCGCTGCGAAGCGGCCGTGATCGAACGCTGCGTCCGGCCCGAAGGCGCCGGTGACGAAGCGCGTGAGGTCGATCGAGCCGAGGCAGCAGCAGCCGTGGTCCGGGATCGGGATCTCGCCGCAGGGGTTGGTCGCCTCGATCACCTCGCAATAGGCAAGGTTGTTCTCGGCATTGATGCGGTCGAGGAACAGCACGCCGGGCTCCGCCGCCTCGTAGGTCGAGCGCATGATCGCCGACCAGAGCTCGCGGCCGCGGATCGTCGCATAGACCCAGGCGCCGTCCTCGCGCCGGTGCGCGCCGCCGGCAAGCTGCGCCGGGCCGGGCTCGGCGCGGTGCACGAGCTCGAAGTCGCCGTCCGCCTCCACCGCGCGCATCAGGGCGTCGGTGACGCCGACCGAGATGTTGAAGTTGTTGAGCCGCCCGGCCTGGCGCTTCGCGCCGACGAACTCGAGGATGTCCGGGTGGTCGCAGCGCAGCACGCCCATCTGCGCGCCGCGCCGCGCGCCGGCCGATTCGACCGTGGCGCAGGACTGGTCGAAGACGTGCATGTAGCTGATCGGCCCCGACGCGGCGCTGTCGGTACCGTGCACCCGTGCGCCGCGCGGCCGGATCGCCGAGAAGTCGTAGCCGACGCCGCCGCCGCGCCGCATCGTCTCCGCCGCCTCGCGCAGCGCGATGTAGATGCCGGGCTTGCCGTCGATGGTTTCGGACACCGAGTCGCCCACCGGTTGCACGAAGCAGTTGATGAGCGTCACGTCGCGGATGCCGGATCCGGCCGCCGAGTTGATCCGGCCGCCCGGGATGAAGCCGTCCTCGAGCGCCCGGAGGAACGCGGCCTCGTGCGCCGCCGGATCGGCCTCGACCGCGGCGAGCGCGTGTGCGACCCGTCGCCGCACCGCGCGCACCGCCTCCGGCCCCGGCAGCTCGCGCTCGGCCCCCTTGGCGTACTTCTCCCGCAGCACGTCGAGGCTCACCTGCTGCCACGGCAGCTCGGCGGCCGAGAGGGCGCGGAAATCCGGGGCGTCGGGCTTGTTCATGAAACGCTCCGCAGCGGCTCGGGCGGGCCTCCAAAGATAGGTGTCGGCCCGGCCGCGGTCAATTGCGAAGCCCGGATCGGCCCGCTATATTGCGTCTCCGTGGCCGGTTTGCCCCAAAGCATAGCGATTCGCCGAAGCGACCGATGACGATCCATCTCATCAAGCTCTGCGTCGGCGCCGACAGCGTCGAGGATCTCCTGAGCTGGCAGGCCGACCGCATGGCTGAGCGGCGCGCCGCTGGGCTCGAGCCGGTGCCGTTCCACGTCACCCGCATGTGGCCGAAGCGCGGCGACGAGATCGCCGCCGGCGGCTCGCTCTACTGGGTGTTCCACGGCCTGGTGCTCGCGCGCCAGCGCATTCTCGCGCTGGAGCCGCGCCGCGGCGAGGACGGCATCGAGCGCTGCGCGCTCCGGCTCGACGCCGATGTGGTGCGCACCGCGCCGCAGCCGCGCCGGCCGTTCCAGGGCTGGCGCTACCTGCGGCCCGAGGATGCGCCGGCCGACCTCGTGCTCGGCCCTGACGCGCACGACATGCCGCCGGCGCTCGTCGCCGGCCTCGCCGAAATCGGAGTGCTCTGATCCATGCGCCTCGCGTTCGCCTTCGTCGCGGCCCTCGTGGCCACGCCGGCCGCCGCCGCCTCGTCCTACGACTACGACACGCTCGGCGCCGAGTTCTGCCGGCTGTCGACCGCGGGTGATCTCGCGGGGCTTCGGCCGCTCCTCTCGCGCGAGCTCGCCGCCGCGCTCGACGCGGCCGCAAGAAGCCCGATGCTGCCGCCGCCGCAGGCGCTGTTCCAGACCTACACCAATGCGATGCCGGTCTGCGCCGCCCGCACCCGCAACGCCGCGCTGGTCGAGATCACCCGCAGCCGCGCGCCGGGCGCCGGCCCCGCCTGGATCGAGTATCTCGTCGTCGTGCCCGAGGCCGACGGCACCGACCGCATCGACGACGTGCTCTTCGCCACCCGCCGCAGCGACACGCTCAAGGCCCGCCTCGCCGCCTTCGCCGCCGCCGGGCACTGACGCCCCGGCGGTGCGCGGCATCCCCGCCCCGGTCGACCGCGATGTCGTCCTGCCGGACTTCGCCTTCGCCGACGGCGCCACGCTGCCGGCCGTCCGCGTCCGCGTGACCACGCTCGGCGACCCTGCCGCGCCGCCGGTGCTCGTTCTGCACGGCACCGGCGCGTCGGGGCGCGGGCTGCTGACGGCGGGCTTCGCCGGGACGCTTTTCGGTCCGGGACAGCCGCTCGACGCAGCGCGCCACTTCCTGATCCTGCCCGACGCCCTCGGCGCCGGCGCCAGCGCGAAGCCCTCCGACGGCCTGCGCACCGCCTTTCCGCGCTATACCTACGCCGACATGGTCAGGGCGCAGTTCCGCCTGGTGACCGAGGGCCTCGGCCTCGGCCACCTGCGCCTCGTCCTCGGCAACTCGATGGGCGGGATGCACGCCTGGCTCTGGGGCATCGCGCATCCGGGCTTCATGGACGCGCTCGTGCCGATGGCCTGCCTGCCGGCGGCGATGGGCGGCCGCAACTGGATGCTGCGGCGGCTGCTCGTCGATGCGGTGCGGAGCGACCCCGCGTGGCAAGGCGGCGCCTACGTCGATCAGCCGCCGAGCCTTTCGCGCGCGCTCGCGTGGTTCGAGATCGCGACGTCGGGCGGCACTCTGGCGTTGCACGCAGGTGCGCCCGATCCCCCGGCCGCCGACGCCGCGGTGGCCGCGCTCCTCGCCGAGCGCCAGGCCGTCGACGCCAACGACCTGATCCATCAAATCGAGGCCGGGCGCGACTACGATCCTTCGGCCGCGCTCGAGCGCATCACGGCGCCGGTCCTCGCCATCGTCGCCGCCGACGACGAGCGCAATCCGCCCGAGCTCGGCATTCTCGAAGCCGCCGCCCGCCGCCTGCCGCGCCTCGAGATCCACCTCATTCCCGCAAGCCGCGCCACCCGCGGCCACGCCACCACGGTCGCGGACGCCGGTCTCTACGCCGATCGTCTGGCGCGCTTCCTCCGGTCGCTGCCGACCTGAATCCCGGTGCATGGGTTGTGCATGGAATGTACATGCGTTGTACGTGCCCGAAATCAGCTTTCCGCCGTCGCCCTCAGCGCCGCCTCCCGCATCGCGCTCAGCGTCTGCCGCGGCGTCAGCGCCTCCGGCGAGACGTCGAGGTCGAGCACCGCCCCGGTCCGCGAGGCGAGCGCCCGCGCGAAGGCCGCTGGAAAGTCCGCGGTCCGCGCCACCCGCTCCGCATGAAAGCCGTAGGCCTGCGCGAGCCGGGTGAAGTCCGGGTTCTGCAGCGTCGTCCCCGAAACCCGCCCCGGATAGGTCCGCTCCTGATGCGCGCGGATCGTTCCGTAGATGCCGTTGTTCACGATGAGCACGATCGGCTGCGCGCGCGCCTGCATCGCCGTCCCGAGCTCCTGGCAGGTCATCTGGAAGTCCCCGTCGCCGGCGAAGCACACCACGACGCGCTCCGGGCGGGCGAGCTTGGCCGCCACCGCCGCCGGCAGCCCGTAGCCCATCGCCCCCGACTGCGGCGCCAGGAGCCGCGCCTCCGGCCCGAACGCGAAGAACTTGTTCGGCCAGACGGTAAAGTTCCCCGCGCCATTGGTCAGGATCACGTCGTCGGGCAGCACCTCGCGCAGGTGCGCTGTCACCTCTCCCATGTCGACCGGCGACGGCTGCGGCGACAGCGCGAAGCTCGCCTCCCACGCCGCCCGGCCCTCGGCCCGCCAGCCGGCCCAGCCGCCCCGGACCGGCCGCAGCGCCGCGGCGAAGGCGTTCGGCCCCGCCTGGATGCCGAGCGCCGGGCGATAGATCTTGCCGATTTCCCGGTCCGAGGCATGGACATGAATGAGCGCCTGCTCGGGCTCCGGCACCCGGAGAGCCGTGTAGCCGTCGGTCGTCATCTCACCGAACCGCGTGTTGATCGCGAGGATCACGTCCGCGTCGCCGATCAGCCGCCGGACATGCGCGGGCATCCCCACGCCCGCCTCGCCGCAGAAGACCGGCGAGCGGTTGTCAACCTGGTCCTGGTAGCGGAAGCCGGCGACCACCGGCACGTCCGACGCCTCGGCGAAGCGCTGGAGCGCCGCCGCGCCCGAGCGGGTCCAGTTCGCCCCGGCGATCAGGACGAGCGGCCGCTCGGCGCCTTCGACGAGCGCCAGCGCCTCCGCCATCGCCTCGGGCGACGGCGCCGGCTCCAGAACCCGCGCCGGACCCGTCAGCGGCGGCGCGTCGGTCGTCGCGGTCAGCGTGTCCTCGGGCAGCGCGATCACCACCGGCCCCGGCCGCCCGGTGATCGCCGTCGTCCAGGCCCGCGCCAGCATCTCCGGGATCCGCTCCGCCCGGTCGATCTCCACCGCCCATTTCGCCATCGGCCCGAAGACCGCCGGATAGGCGAGCTCCTGGAACGCCTCGCGCCCCTTCATGTCGGTGCCGACCTGGCCGACGAAGAGCAGCATCGGCACGCTGTCCTGCATCGCCGTGTGCACGCCGATCGCGGCGTTGGTCGCCCCCGGCCCCCGCGTCACGAAGCAGAGGCCGGGCTCGCCGGTCAGCTTGCCCCAGGCCGCGGCCATGAACGCCGCACCCCCTTCGTTGCGGCAGAGCACGAGGTCGAGCACGCCCCGCGTGTCGTGGAGCGCATCGAGCACCGCGAGATAGCTCTCGCCCGGCACGCCGAAGCCCTTCCTCGCCCCGAGCGCGATCAGGCTCTCGACCAGGAGCCGCCCACCGTTCCGCATCCGCGCCATCCTCCGCCGCCGCTCGCGCGATCCTGCCCGCAAGCGGCGAGCGGCGAAACGGAAAACACCGCGGCTTCAACCGACGCCGCCCGCCGGACGCACCTGCGCCCGTGCCCGCAGGGCAATGTCCTGCAACGCCCGCAGCTGGCCGGCGAAGCCGGGGCTCGCGGCGGGAAAGGCGCCGGCGAGCGCCGCGGTGCCGACGGTGAATCCCGCCGCGCCGGCCTCCGCCGAGGCGACGGCGCGTGCCTCGCGGTCGATGCTGCCCGCCACGATGACCGGTTTCGCCACGGCCCGGCAGACCGCGCGCATCAGCCGCGGCACGTCGCCGGCGTAGCGATAGGCGAGCAGGTCGAGGCCGTCGACCGCCTCGAGCGCGCCGAGGCGCCGGGCCGAGGCGACGATCTCCGCCTCGCTGCCCGAGAGGACGCTCGGATGGCCGCTGACCGGACCTGCGAACGGGTAGTAGCGGACCGGGGAGCCGCGGAGCACCTCGGCCACGACCTCGGGCCGCGTGCCGCCGAGCAGGCAGTCGACGCCGAGCGCCACCGCCGCCTCGGCCGAGGCGCGCTCCTCGCGCGCCGCGAGGCTCACCACCTCGAGGTAGGAGCGGCCGCCCGCCGCGCGGATCGCCGCGGCGAGCCCCGCGAGCTCGGCCAGTGGCAGGCCCACGTCCTTGAATCCGATGTGCCGCACGCCGGCCGTCAGCGCCTCCGCCAGTCGCGCCGGCGCGTCGGCGACGGTGCGGTCGTCGGCGGTCAGCATCAGGATGAAGTCGAACGCCATCGCCGCACGGCCTCCGGCGCCGCCGGCGTCAGGCGTCGCCCTCGAGGGTGAAGCCGGCCTTCAGCACCACCTGGTAGTGGCGCACCCCGCCGTCCTCGACGTGTCCGCGGATCTGGGTCACCTCGAACCACCGCAGGTTGCGCAAGGTCTCGTCGGCGCGGCGCACGGCCGTGTCGATCGCCTCCTCGATGCCGTTCTTCGAGGTGCCGACCAGCTCGACCACCTTGTAGACGTGTTCCGACATGACGTCCTCCCGTTGCCTGCGCGGGACCGAGCATCCGCCCGCACCCGCGGCGACGCAAGCGCGCGCGGAACGAATGTGGGAAGGAGGCGGCGGATTGCGGCGGCGCGTGGCGGCGTGCTAGCGAAGGGCGGCATTGCCCGGGAGGACGACCGAATGCACGTGCTCGTCATCGGCGCGGCCGGGATGGTCGGCGCCAAGCTCGCGAGGTCTTTCGCGACGGATCCTGCGCCCGGCGTCGAGCGGCTGACGCTCGTCGACGTGGTCGCGCCATCGGTGCCCGATGGCCTCGACCGGCAGGGGATCGAAGCGACCGCCGCGACGCTCGACCTCCGCGACACCGCGGCGGTGGCGGCGCGCGTCGCGGAGCGGCCGGACGTGATCTTCCACCTCGCCGCCATCGTCTCCGGCGAGGCCGAGGCCGACTTCGACAAGGGCTATGCCGTCAACTTCGACGGCACGCGCCACCTTCTCGACGCGATCCGCGTCCTGCCCGACTACACGCCGCGCTTGGTCTTCACCTCGTCGATCGCGGTCTTCGGCGCGCCGTTTCCCGAGGCGATCCCCGACGACTTCGCGCTGACGCCGCTGACGAGCTACGGCACCCAGAAGGCAATGGGCGAGCTCCTGCTGGCCGATTACTCGCGGCGCGGCTTTCTCGACGGCATCGGCATCCGGCTGCCGACGATCTGCATCCGTCCGGGACTGCCGAACAAGGCGGCGTCCGGGTTCTTCTCCGGGATCCTGCGCGAGCCGCTCGTCGGCAAGGAGGCGGTGCTGCCGGTCGCGGACGCCGTGCGGCACTGGCACGCGAGCCCGCGCGCGGCGGTGGGCTTCCTGCGCCACGCGATGACGCTCGACACCGCACCGCTCGGCGCGCGCCGCAGCCTGACGATGCCGGGCCTCTCGGCGACGGTCGGCGAGCAGATCGAGGCGCTGCGCCGCGCTGCCGGCGATGCGGCCGTCGCGCTGATCCGGCGCGAGCCCGACGACGCCATCCGCCGCATGGTCGCCGGCTGGCCCGGCCGGTTCGACGCGGCCCGCGCCACGGCGCTCGGTTTCCGCGCCGAGCGGTCGTTCGACGAGATCATCGCCGCCCATGTGGCGGACGAGCTCGGCGGCCGCATCGGGCCGCGCTGAAACCCTGTTCGGCGGCATCGACCGACATTATGCTGCCGCGCAAGAGGAGCCGAAGGGGCCTGAGATCGCCCGGGAGGAACGACTGATGCGTCTGGGTTCGTTGCTGCTGACGGGCGCGCTCGTCGTGCCGCTGGCCGCCGCCGTGCCCGGCGCGCGGGCGCAGGATACGGCGGAGCAGACCTCGGGGCTCAATGCCGAGACCTCCGCGCCCGCCGGCGACGCCGCGGCATCCGACGCCGATCTGCTCGATGACGCGGCGCTCGACGACCTGCTGGCGCCGGTCGCGCTCTTTCCCGATTCGCTCCTGACCCAGATCCTCGTCGCCGCCACCCTGCCGCTCGAGGTGGTGAAGGCCGACCGCTTCCTCGACGAGAACGCCGACCTCTCCGACAAGGACCGCGCCGCGAAGGCCGAGGCCGAGGGCTGGGACCCGAGCGTCGCCGTGCTCGCCGGCGGCTTCCCGACGGTGATTGCGCGCATGGCCGACGAGATCGACTGGACCGAGAACCTCGGCGACGCAGTGATGGCGCAGTCGGAGGACGTGCTCGACGCCGTGCAGCGGCTGCGCGAGCAGGCGGCCGTCGCCGGCAATCTCACGAGCAACGCCGCGCAGACCGTCGACGACACCGGCGACACGATCACCATCGAGCCGACCGACCCGAGCACCGTCTACGTGCCGACCTACGACCCGGGGGTCGTCTACACCGCACCGCCGGCCCAGCCTGTGGCGGCCCCTGCGCCAGTGCCGGTCACGACGACGACGGTCGACAGCGGCTGGTCGGCCGGCGACGTGCTGGCCACCGGGGCGATCGCCTTCGGCAGCGCGCTCCTCATTGACGAGATCTTCAACGAGGACGACGATTGGGACGACTACTGGCGTGGGCCGCCGCCGATCGACTGGGACGAGGACAATTTCCGGCCGCGACCCGGCGTCACGGTCAACGGCGACGTCACCATCGACCGCGACCGGAACCGCGTCCGCATCGACTCCGACGGCAAGTGGAAGCCGACGCCCGAGCAGCGGCAGGCGGCGCAGGGCCGCATCGCCAACCGCGAGGCCGAGGGCAGGGGGCTCAGCCAGGCGCAGCGCGACACGCTGAAGGCGCGGAGCCCGGACCGTGCCGGGGCCGCGCGGGTCCAGGCCGCCGGCAAGAGCGGTGACGCCCGGAGCAAGCTGCAGGCGGCGTCCGAGAAGCAGAAGGCCACCAACCGCCCCTCGGCGCTGCAGCCCGCCGACCGCGACCGGCCGAAGGCCAAGGCCGCCGCCGACCGCGGCGCCACCAGCCTGAAGCATGACAAGGCGCCCTCCGCCGTCAAGGCGCGCACCGAAGGCGCCGCCAAGGCCAAGCAGGTCAGCAAGCCCAAGGTCGCCAAGCATCCGGAACGCAAGGCCGCGCCGCGTGCCTCGGCGTTCGACAAGCCGTCCGGCGGCGGCGGGCGGGCCAAGGCCGCCTCGTCCCGCGGCCACGCCCATCGCCAGCGCAAATGAGTGGAGGCATGAAGATGCGCCCGTTCGATCCCACCCCCTTGCTGCCGGCCGTCGCGCTGGCGCTCGCCCTCGTCCAGCCGCTTGCGGCGCACGCCGCGCCGACGAGCTATCCGACGCCCGACGCCGCCGTCGATGCGGTCATCGCCGCGCTGGACGCCAAGGACCGCGACGCGCTCGTCGCCGTTTTCGGCAAGGAGAGCGAGGACGTGATCTTCAGCGGCGACACGGTCCAGGACCGCAACAACTGGCGCGAGTTCCTGCGCAGCTACAACGAGCTGCACCGGATCGTGCCGGACGGCGACGCCTCGGCGACGCTCGATATCGGCCGCGACCTCTGGCCGTTCCCCGCGCCGCTCGTCAAGGACGCCGCCGGCTGGCACTTCGATGCCGAGGCGGCGCGCGACGAGGTGCTGCTGCGGCGGATCGGCGAGAACGAGCTCGACGTGATCGACCTCATGCAGCGCTATGGTGCGGCGCAGGCGGCCTACCGCGCCGAGGATGCCGACGGCGACGGCGTGCACGCCTTTGCCGCCAGCATCCTGAGCGACCCGGGCAAGCGCGACGGGCTCTACTGGCCCGACGCGCCCGGCGCGCCGGAAAGCCCGATCGGCGACCTCATGGCCCGCGCTGCCGCCGAAGGCTACAACTTCGACGGCACCGACGAGAGCCCCGAGCCCTACCTCGGCTACTACTTCCGCATCCTGACCAGGCAGGGACCGGCGGCGCCGGGCGGCGCCTACGACTACATGGTCGCCGGGCACATGCTGGCCGGCCACGCGCTGCTCGCGTTCCCGGCTGCCTACGGCGACAGCGGGGTGATGACCTTCATGGTCGGCGAGGACGGCGTCGTCTACGAGAACGACCTCGGCGACGGCACCCTCGACAAGGCCGCGGCGATCGACAGCTTCGATCCCGGCGAAGGCTGGAAGCCGGTGAAGGACGACGACTAGGACGACGGGCAGGGCTCGCGTCCAGAGGCGCCACCCGCCGGAGTCGTGGAGTGGGTGCGGATCCGGCAGGGAAGGGCGCGGGGACGGCTCTCGGGAAGCGCTCGCTCGCCCTTGCCTGCAGCGAGTCCAGGACGAAGGACGATCCCCATGCGCCTCAACGCTGACCTCGACACCCCCGTCACCGTCCACGCCGCTGCCCTCGACTGGGTTCCGAGCCCGGCCGCCGGCGTCGAGCGCAAGATGCTCTATCGCGAGGGCGACGAGGTCGCCCGCGCCACCTCGCTGGTGCGCTACGCCCCGGGCAGCGCCTTTCCCGCTCACGTCCACACCGGCGGCGAGGAGATCCTCGTCCTCGACGGCACGTTCCAGGACGAGCACGGCGACTATCCGGCGGGCACCTACTTCCGCAATCCGCCAGGCACGTCGCACCGCCCGGCCGCAGCCGACGGCTGCACGATCTTTGTCCGCCTCTGGCAGTACCGCGAAGGCGATTCGGCGCAGCTCGTCCGCCGACCGAGCGAGGGCGAGCCGGCACCGCTCCGCCGCGGCGCGACCACGGCCCGACTCCTCTTCGACGATGGCGCCGAGCGGGTGACGCTCGAGGACTGGGCACCCGGCGCGTCGGTCTCGCTGCCGAACCCGCGCGGACTGGAGCTTCTCGTCATCTCCGGCAGCCTCCGCACGGCCGGAGACACGCTCGGGCCCGAGACCTGGCAGCGGCTGCCGGCCGGGCGGTCATTCGAGGCCGTGGCAGGGGGCGACGGCGCCCGCGTCTGGATCAAGGACGCACCCTTGCAGCATGCCGACGTCCTGCCGATGCCCGGCTGATGCCCGGCGCCAAGCTCCCCGCCCGGCTTCTTCCGTCTCAAGTGCGGCGACGATCCTGGCGCGACAGTCTCGCGGCGGACAGGCGCGGGCGCTTGGTGCGTCCCCTCAGGGCGCCGTGACGAGGATGGCGCGGAAGTCGTTGACGTTGGTGAGGGTCGGGCCGGTGACGACGGCGTCGCCGAGCGCCTCGAAGAACGGATGGGCGTCGTTTGCCGCCAGCATCGCGCGTGCGTCGAGACCGAGCGCGTGGGCGCGGGCCAGCGTGTCGGGGGTGACGAGGGCGCCGGCGGCCGGGCCGCCGCCGTCGATGCCGTCGGTGTCGCCGGCGAGGGCCCAGACCCGCGGCTCGCCGGCCAGGGCGACGGCGAGCCCGAGCAGGAATTCGACATTGCGGCCGCCGCGGCCGGGCCCGCGGACCGTGACCGTCGTCTCGCCGCCGGAGAGAACGACGCACGGGCCGGGGAGCGGGTGGCCGGACGTAGCGGCGGCGCGGGCGATGCCGGCCATGACCTTGCCGACCTCGGCGGCCTCGCCTTCGAGCGCGTCGCCGAGGATCAGCGGCGTCACCGCGGCGGCACGGGCGACCGCGGCCGCCGCCTCCAGCGACATCCGCGGCGTGGCGATCATCAGCGTCTCCGCCATGGCGAGGCGCGGGTCGCCGGGCTTCGGCGTCTCCTCCCGCGCCGCGGCGAGGTGGGCCTTGACCGAGGTGGGCGCGTCGATGCCGTAGCGGGCGAGGATCGCCGCGGCGTCGGCGAAGGTCGTCGGGTCGGCGACGGTCGGGCCGGACGCGATGGCGGCGGGATCGTCGCCGGGGACGTCGGAGATGACGAGGCTGACGACGCGCGCGGGGTAAGCGGCCGCGGCGAGCCGGCCGCCCTTGATTGCCGAGAGGTGGCGGCGGACGGTGTTCATCTCGGCGATGTCGGCCCCGCTCCGGAGCAGCGCCGCGTTCACCGCCTGCTTGTCGGCGAAGGGAATGCCGTCCGCCGGCAGCGCGAGCAGCGCCGAGCCGCCGCCGGAGATCAGGCAGAGGACGAGGTCGTCGGGGCCCGCCGCCCTGGCGATCTGCAGCATCCGGGCGGCCGCGGCGCGGCCCGCCTCGTCGGGGACCGGATGCGCCGCCTCGACGATCTCGATGCGGTCGCAGGGCACGGCGTGGCCGTAGCGGGTAACGACGAGCCCGTCGAGCGGGCCCTCCCATGCCGCCTCGACCGCCGCCGCCATCGCCGCCGAGGCCTTGCCGGCGCCGAGGACGATGGTCCGCCCCGTCGGCCGCCCCGGCAGGTGCCGAGCGACGATGCCCGCGGGGAGCGCTGCCGCGATCGCGGCGTCGAAGAGGCGGCGCAGGAGCGCGGCGGGGTCTGGTGCGGTCACGGTCGGTCCCTTCCCGGGGCTGGCGTCAGATATTCGAGACGCGGATAGCCTCGCACGCGGCGTCCGTCACCTGCTCTGTCGCCGCCATGACGCCTTCTTCGGGCGTGGTGAGCCCGCGAGGACGGGCGCGGTCGCATCATCGCGGGGCCCAGGCATGGCCTGAGCCGCTCACAGCCAGTCGAGCACGACCTTGCCCGAGTTGCCTTCGCGCATCGCCGCGAAGCCTGACTCGAACTCGCCGATCTTGAGGCGGTGGGTGATGAGGGGCGTGACGTCGAGGCCCGACTGGACCAGCGCGATCATCTTGTACCAGGTCTCGAACATCTCGCGGCCGTAGATGCCCTTAAGCGTCAGCATCTTGAAGATGACCTTGTTCCAGTCGATCTCGAACGCCGCCGGCGCGATGCCGAGAATCGCGATCTTGCCGCCGTTGTTCATCACGTCGATCATGTCGCGGAAGGCCGGCGCGGCGCCCGACATCTCGAGGCCGATGTCGAAGCCCTCGCGCATGCCGATCGCCGGCATCACGTCGCGAAGCTTCTCGCGCGCGGCGTCGACGACGGTGTCGACGCCCATCCGTCGGGCGAGGTCGAGCCGGGTCGGGTTGATGTCGGTGATGACGACCTTGCGCGCGCCGGCGCGCTTGGCGACGAGCGCGCCCATGATGCCGATCGGCCCGGCGCCGGTGACGAGCACGTCCTCGCCGACCGAGTCGAAGGAGAGCGCGGTGTGGACGGCGTTGCCGAACGGGTCGAAGATCGCGGCGGTCTCGTCGGGAATGTCGTCGGGAATGGCGACGACGTTGTCTTCCGGGATGCAGACGTACTCGGCGAACGATCCCGGCCGGTGCACGCCGACCCCGAGGGTGTTGCGGCAGAGGTGGCCGCGGCCGGCACGGCAGTTGCGGCAGAAGCCGCAGACGATGTGGCCCTCGCCGGAGACGCGCTGGCCCGGGCGGTAGCGGCTCGCCGCCGGGCCGGCGTCGACGACGTGGCCGAAGAACTCGTGGCCGACGACCATCGGCACCGGCACCGTCGCCGCGGCCCAGGCGTCCCAGTTCCAGATGTGCACGTCGGTGCCGCAGATCGCGCTCTTCGCGACCTTGATGAGCACATCGTTCGGGCCGGGCTCGGGCACCGGCACCTCCTCCATCCAGAGCCCGGGCTCGGGCCGCGCCTTGACCAGCGCCTTCATCATGTTGCTCATGCGATCACTCCGAGTTCGCGGCCGACCGCGGCGAAGGCGGCGATGGCGCTGGCGAGGTCGTCCGGGCCGTGGGCGGCCGACATCTGGGTGCGGATGCGCGCCGCTCCGCGCGGGACGACGGGAAAGGAGAAGCCGGTGACGTAGACGCCGCGCACCAGCAGCCGGTCGGCGAACGCTTGCGCGAGGCGCGCGTCGCCGAGCATCACCGGGATAATCGGGTGGCGCGCGCCTGCGAGGGCGAAGCCGAGCGCGCCCATCTCGGCCCGGAACCGCGCCGCGTTGTCGTCCAGGCGCCGGCGGAGGTCGCCGCCGCCCTCGACGAGGTCGAGCGCCGTCAGCGAGGCGCTCGCGATCACCGGCGCGAGGGTGTTCGAGAACAGGTAAGGCCGCGAGCGCTGCCGGAGCATCGCGATCACCTCCCGCCGCCCGCTGGTGTAGCCGCCGGAGGCGCCGCCGAGCGCCTTGCCGAGCGTGCCGGTCAGGATGTCGATCCGCCCCTCGACGCCGCAGAGCTCGGGCGTGCCGCGCCCGCCCGCACCGACGCAGCCGACTGCGTGGCTGTCGTCGACCATCACCGTCGCGTCGTAGCGCCCGGCAAGGTCGCAGATCGCGGCCAGGTCGGCGATCACGCCGTCCATCGAGAACACCCCGTCGGTGGCGATCACCCGATGCCGCGCGCCGGCGGCCTCCTTCAGGCAGCGCTCGAGGTCGGCCATGTCGTTGTTGGCGTAGCGCAGGCGCTGCGCCTTGCAGAGCCGCACGCCGTCGATCACCGAGGCGTGGTTGAGCGCGTCGGAGATGATCGCGTCCTCGGGCCCGAGCAGCGTCTCGAAGAGCCCGGTGTTGGCATCGAAGCAGGAGGAATAAAGGATCGTGTCCTCGGTTCCGAGGAAGGCCGAGATCCGCGCCTCCAGCGCCTTGTGCTCCTCCTGCGTGCCGCAGATGAAGCGCACCGAGGCCATGCCGTAGCCGTAGCGCTCGAGCGCGGCCTTGCCGGCAGCGACAAGCGCCGGATGGTCGGCGAGGCCCAGGTAGTTGTTGGCGCAGAAGTTCAGCACCCGGCCACCCGGCTCGGCATCGATCCGGCCGCCCTGCGGCGAGGAGATCACCCGCTCCTCCTTGAACAGCCCTTCGCTCCGGATGGCGGCGAGCTCCGCCGAAAGGCGTTCGATCAGGCTCTGGCTCATGTGCGTCTCCCGTGGGATGGAACGATCACCGGGCGTTGCTGCGGGCCCGTGTTGGCCTTAAGTCCGGTGCATCCCGGAAACAGGAAGCCCGAACAGTGCCGACCAGGAAAGGGAGTGTCACGTCGCTCGACGTCGCCAAGCGCGCGGGCGTCTCGCAATCCGTGGTGAGCCGCACCTTCGCGCGCGGTCCGACCCAGTCCGGCGTGTCGGAGGCGATGCGGCTGAAGGTGCTCGCCGCGGCGGAGGAGCTCGGCTATCGCCCGAACGCCTTTGCCCGGTCGCTCATCACGCAGCGCTCGAACCTGGTGGCGCTGCTCTTCAGCTATCTCGACAACCCGTTCTATGCGGCGGCGATCGAGAAGCTTTGCCTCGGGCTGCAGGAGAAGGCCTATCATCCGCTGGTGCTGATGATGCCGGACACGCTGGTCGACGTTCGGCCGACGATCAGCGACCTGCTGCAGTACCAGGTCGACGGCATCATCACCGCCTCGGTCGAGCTGTCCTCGAGCCTCTGCGACGAGTGCCTCGCGCGCGGCATCCCGGTGGTGATGTTCAACCGCATGCAGGACGATCCGCGGCTCTGCAGCGTCACCACCGACAACGTCGGCGGCGGCCGGCTCGCGGCGCGCTATCTGCTCGCCGGCGGACACCAGCGGATCGCCATCATCGCCGGCTGGGAGGGCGCCTCGACCAACCGCGACCGCGAGTTCGGCTTCCTGGCCGAGCTGTCGGCCGCCGGCGCCGCGCTCTTCGCCCGCGGCGTCGGGCACTTCGACCTCGACCGCACGCGCGAGGCGACGCGGGCGCTGTTCGCGGTGCCGGCGGAGCGGCGGCCGGACGCGGTCTTCGTCGCCAACGACTACATGGCGGTGGCCGCCCTCGACGTGCTCCGGAGCGAGCTCGGTCTCCGGGTGCCGGAGGACGTCTCGGTGATCGGCTTCGACGACACGCCGATGGCGGCGCTGCCGCCCTACGACCTCACCACGGTGCGCCAGCCCATCGACCAGATGGTGCGCGCGAGCATCCGGGTGCTGTTCGAGAACCTGGCGCGGCGCGCCACCGAGCCCGAGCACCTGAAGTTCGAGGCGCGGCTCATCGAGCGGTCCTCGGCGCGGCGGCCGGTCAGCGCCTGACGATCTGGGCCATGCGGTCGAGGACATCGACGCCCTGCTGAAAGAGGAAGTACGGAATGTCGATGAAGATCCAGTTCTCCGCCAGACGGTCGCCCGCGCGACGGTAGATGTCGACCACGCGCATCTCGACGCGCTTGTCGGATGCCGGCAGCCCCATGAAGCCGCCGAGCGGCCGCATCGTCAGGTTCGGCCAGCCGAAGAAGCCGCCGTAGTTGCCTTCGGCGAAGCGGCAGAGGTGGCCGACGCCGCTGACGTCGAGATGACGGCTGAACGGCCCCTGGTGCTGCTCCTCGTAGCGCGGGATCGTGTAGGTGGCGCCAATCCCGGCCGGGCCGAACCAGATCATGTCCTCGTGCCAGGTCCGCGCCAGCTCCTCCTGCGACGAGCCCATCGCCGAGCCGTGCAGGTCGTCGATCATCCGGTGGATGAGGTCGAGGGTCTTCTGCGACTCGGCCGGATCCTGCGGGCCGAACATCAGCCCGTCGTGGGTCCGCGGCCCGGGGGTGATGAACGCCGCCCCGGTCTGCAGCGGCAGCGGGTTGAGGCCGACCTGCTGCATCACCGCGAGGATGTCGCACCAGAGCGCGGTCTCCATGATGCGGCCGTCCTCTACCCGGTGGAACTCGACGTAGCGCAGGAACGCCATCTTGCGGCTGTGCGGGATGCCGAGCCAGTCCGCGTCGAAGAGCCCCATCAGGTGGCCCATGCTGGTGACCCACTCGGTCGCGCCGCCGTCGATGTGGTTGGCGCCCGCCATGAACACGTCCATCCGGCGCTGGATCGGCCGCAAGGCGCGGCGGAACGGGATCCAGAAGGTCTCGGCTACCGCCTCGGGTCCGGATTGCAGGTAGAACGGGTGCATCCCGCGCCAGAGGAGGTCGGGGGCGCAGAAGCGCGCGAGCACCCGGCCGATCTCGGCCTCGGGTGCGGCGTCGAGCTCGTCATAGAAGCGGCGGACGAGAGCTTTCGACGACGAGAAGTCGGCCATCCGGGATCCCCCGTGTGTTTTGCCTGCCGACGCAGCGAGTCGCCGGCTCGCCGCATACCTATGCGCAGACGGCGCGCATGGGAAGCGTCAATCAACCCGGGCCGATCCTGCGCGCCAAACTTGCGCTTGCGCGAATCACGGAAGAAACGATAAGCATACGTATGCGAGAAAAACCTCTGAAGGACGCGCCCATGGCGGAGACCGTGCTGACGACCAAGCCCGACATGAGCGAGAAGCGATCGCCCCGCCCCGAGCGCGAGCCGGCGGGCAGGCCGGTGACGGGCCTGACCCCCGCGCACATGCCGCGCGACTTCGCGATCTCGATCGACGCCTACCGCAAGGGCGGGACCGACGCCTTCCTCGCTCAGGCGCCTGTCGGTCTGGTCCGCCAGGACATGACCGGCTTCGAGCCGACCTACGTGAACATCGTCGACTACATCGTCCGCATCACCCACCGGATCTGGGAAGAGAAGGACATCGGCTACATCTACGACACCTACAGCCACGACTGCAAAGTCTGGGACGACGTCGGGCTGCAGTATGGCCGCGACAAGATCGTGGCCGACACCGTGCACACCAACAACGCCTTTCCCGACATCCGGCTCGTCGCCGACGACGTGATCTGGGCCGGCGATGCCGCGGTGGGCTTCCATACCTCGCACCGCACCCGCATTCTCGGCACCAATACCGGGTTCAGCCGCTTCGGACCGCCGACGGGCAAGCCGGTGAAGCTCTGGTGCATCGCCAACTGCGTCGCCCGCGACAACGAGATCTTCCAGGAGCACGTGATCTACGACACTGGCGGCCTCCTGAAGCAGCTCGGGCTCGACGTGCTGGAGCAGGCGCGGCGGCTGGCCGAGGCGCAGGGCGGCGGCAGCGGGCTCCCCGCCGACTTCCTCGGCAGCGAGACGCCGCGGCTGCACGGGCAGGGCAAGCCCGACAACCCGGTGCTGCCGGATGCGCCGGGCGAGGACATCGAGGCCTTCGTCCGCGCCGCCTTCCAGCTGGTCTGGAACCGGCGGAACTTCGCGGCGATGGACCGGATCTATGCGCCCGAGGTGGTCGTCCAGGCCTCGGCCGGCCGGGTCTATCGCGGCATCGGCCAGCTGCGCAGCTTCGTGATGTCGCTGCTCGCCATGTTCCCCGACCTCGCGCTCAGCGTCGCCGACGTCTACTGGATGGGCAACGACGCCGACGGCTACCGGGTCGCCATCCGCTGGGGCGCGCTCGGCACCCACCGCGGCAACGGCGCCTACGGCAGCCCCACCGGCCGGCAGGTGCATATCTGGGGCATCACCCAGTGGCGGATCGCCGACGGCAAGGTCTCCGACGAGCTGACGCTCTTCAACGAGTTCGGCATCCTCATGCAGCTCTTCGTCTGAGAGCCGCCCGCCTGAACGGATGGGCCGGCGTCGCGCCGGCCCGCCTAGCGACAAGAACGGTGCAAGGAGGTTTAAGAATGAAAACAATGAAAACGACCCTGCTGGCCCTCACGGCTGCGTCGATCGCCATCCTGCCCGGCGTGGCGAGCGCTGCCGGCTGCGGCATCGACGCCGCGGGCGAGGTCAACGTGCTGATGAACTTCTTCCCGGTCCTCGAGCTCCTCGACAAAGAGATGCAGGAGTGCGCGACCGACAAGCTCAAGATCGTCAACAAGCTCACGACCGATCACCGCGGCGAGCTGAAGAACATGGCCGAAGCGAGCGTCTCGCCGTTCGACGCCGCGCACGTCGCCAACGCCACGATCACGCCGCTGCAGGCCAAGGGGCAGCTGCTGCCGCTGAACGACCTCGTCGCGAAGTACGGCGGCACGCTCGAGGACCAGATGCTGATCCGCTTCGGCGACCAGATCATGGCCGTGGCGTTCATGGCCAACGCCGAGCACCTGTTCTATCGCAAGGACATCTTCGACCAGCTCGGCATCGCCGCGCCCAAGACCTGGGACGACGTGCTCGCCGCGGCGGAGAAGATCAAGGCGGCCAAGGTCGTCGAGTACCCGTTCGGCGCCGCCTACAAGACCGGCTGGGAGCTCGGCAACGTCTTCATCGACCTCTACCTCGCGCACGGCGGCGAGCTCTTCGATCCGGCGACCGGCGACCAGGCCTTCGACAACGACGCGGGCCTCGCGACGCTCCAGCTGATGAAGAGCCTCGGCAGCTACATGTCGCCGAACGCGCTCGCCATCGACTTCGCGGCGTGAAGCAGCAGATGCAGCAGGGCCAGGTCGCCATGGCCTTCCTCTGGGGCGATCTGGCGGCGTCGATGGACGACCCCACGCAGAGCAAGGTCGTCGACAAGGTCGCGTTCGCGCCGGCGCCCTCGATCGAGGCCGGCGGTCCGCCCGCCACCGCCTTCTGGTGGGACGGCTTCGTCATCCCGAAGAACCTCGACGGCGATCCCGACGTCACCTTCCAGGTGCTGATGCATGCGCTGCGGCCGGAGGTGGTCACCGAGAACAATGGCGCGACGCTCTGGCTGCGGTCGAACTACGTGCCGAACCGGTACTCGCAGGCGGTGATCGACTCGGTCGAGGCCGGCGCGCCGCCCTATCCGATGCTGCCGCAGGCGGGCCTCGCGCATGGCGCGATCGGCGAGAACATCGACGACTTCCTCGCCGGCAAGGAAAGCGCGGAGCAGTCGCTCAAGGATGCCGCAGCCGACTATCGCAAGACGGCGACCGAGGCCGGCTATCTGAACTGACCGCCGTTCGGGCCCGCTGACCTCAAGGAGAGCTGATCCCGTGCGCCTGAAGACCTTCCTCGGATTCGTCGCGCCCTCGGCGATCGCGATGATCCTGCTCATCGCGGTGCCGCTCGTGGGCGTCGTCTACCTATCGCTGCACTCGTCGCACGTCGCGACGGAGCTCAAGGAGGTCAAGACCACGGTGCCGCTCTTCGCGGGCAAGACCCGCGAGGTCACGCGCCTGGTGCCGCAGGCCAAGCTCGGCGACGACGGCAAGCCCGTCGTCGTCTGGGAATACACCGGCGGCGCCGAGATCACCCGCGCCGCGCAGCTCCCCGAGCTCGAGGCCACGCTGACGAAGGACCGCGGCAGCGCCAGCCTGCCGCGGATCGTCGCCGACATGTACGACGAGGTCACCAACTACGACTTCTGGAGCGCGCTCGAGTTTACGCTCGTCTACACCTTCGTGACGACGCCCTTCGTCGTCGGGATCGGGTTCCTGCTGGCCCTGGCGATCAACCGCGCCACCGAGCCGCTGCGGGGATCGCTGATCTTCGCCACGCTGCTGCCGATGATCATCACGCCGGTGGTGTCGGCGCTCTCGATTTACTGGCTCTTCCTCGACAACGCCGTGGTCTCGTCGCTGCTCGAGCAGATGGGCTTCGGCAAGCTCTACTTCCTGCAGAGCGCGCTCACGGTCAGGACGATCATCATCGCCTTCGGCATCTGGCAGGCGGTGCCCTTCGCCTTCATCCTGCTCTATGCCGGGCTGAAGACCGTGCCCCAGGACGCGGTCGAGGCGGCGCGCGTCGACGGCGCCAACCGGTGGCAGACGGTGCGGGCTGTGACCATCCCGCACCTGATGCCGCTCTTCGTCGTCATCGTCCTCATCCACATGATGGACGCCTACCGTGTGTTCGAGCCGGTTCTCGTGTTCAGCTCGAGCGTCTTCGCCAACTCGCTGCAGTACCTGATCTATGCCGTTCTGGCGCTCCAGGACAACATCCACAAGGCGGCGTCCTACGCGGTCTTGACGGTGGTCGGCGTGGTCATCCTGCTCCTGCCCATCCTGCGCCGCACCTGGCGCGAGCAGAAGGCCCTGCGCTGATGCGACGTGCGCCCCTCTGGCTGAATGGCGCGAGCGTGCTCGGCGTCGGTGTCTGGTTCATCCTTGCGGTCTTTCCGTTCTTCTGGATGTTCCTGATCTCGTTCCGCGCGCCGGTCGACGCCTTCTCGACGCCGCCGCACCTCTTCGCGCCGATGTCGCTCCACAACTTCTACGACCTGTGGGTCGCGGACGGCTTCTGGCGCTACGCGTTCAACACCGTCGTCGTCACGGTGTTCACCGTGGCGATCTCGCTGACCTTCGGCTGCCTCGCCGCCTACGCGCTCTCGCGCTACCCGGGGTCGCTCGGCTTCTGGCTGCTCACCGCGGCGCTGATCTTCCGGGCGATGCCGCACGTGGTGCTGCTGACCGCCTACAAGCCCGCCTTCTTCGAGCTCGGGCTGTGGAGCCGGTACGAGACGCTGATCATGGTCTACGTCGCGATCAACCAGCCGTTCACCATCTGGATGCTGCGCTCGTTCTTCATGAACATCCCGCGCGAGCTCGACGAGGCGGCGCTCGTCGACGGCTGCACCCGGCTGCAGGCCTTCCGCATGGTCATCATGCCGGTGATGTGGCCGGGCGTGCTGACCGCCGGCCTCTTCTCGTTCCTGCTCGCCTACAACGACTACATGATCGCGAGCCAGCTGATGAACGGCGACATGGCGACGATGACCGCGGCGCTCGGCAACTATCTCGGGCAGAGCCGGCACATGGACAAGCTCATGCTCGGCATAGCCGGCGCCGTGTCGATCTCGGTCCCGCTCATCGTCCTGGTGCTCGTGTTCCAGAAGAACATCGTCTCGGGAATGATCAGCGGTGCGGTCAAGGGATAGACTTACCGCAAGCCCACGCGCCGATTTGACGATCAGATTGCGGGCGCGAGACAAATGCAGCTAAAGCGAAGGGGCCGTCCGGTCTCTTCCAGAAGGAGGACACCGATGCCCGACGGAAATCCGAGCTGCGGGGCCGCATCGCGGATCCCGCTGCAGACCATTGCGGAATACCGCGCGAGCTTCGGCGCGGAGAAGCTCAGCTACCAGCTGGAGCTGCGCCTCCTCGACGGCTGCAACGCCCTCGCTGCCTTCGCCCTCGCATGCGCCCGGGCCGGCGTCGACCTGCACACCCTGCGCTGCAACAACGACCGCCTCCTGAGCACGCTCGTGGAGACAGCCACGACCGACCTCGCCGCGTTGGAGCAAGCCCTCTCGGCCAGCACCCTGCTCGCGCTGGTACGGTGGACGACTGTGATCGATTTCTGAACGCCCCGTCGAGCCGAAGGGAGACCGATTTTGCAGGGGGCCTGACTGGGCGGCGGAATTCGCGCTAAAGGTATGGACTGCGATTAACAAACTTCGAGTCCAAGGATATGTCTTCAAGCGAGATCGAACGGAAGGAACCTTGTGTCGGTTGCCGTAGTTCGGTGGTCCCGAACGCCACCGCCGGCACGCAAGGATCCGTCTGCCATGCCGGCGACATCGTGCTATTCCCGGAAGGGCGCGAACGAGGCTCCCAGTGGAGCGTCGTTCGCTGGGCCACAAGACAACGGTACTTTTAATCGCCGAGGACGCCAAGAAGCGCCGTAGGGCGGGGTGATCCGCTTCAGCGAACTATCTACTATGCGAGACTGTCAAGCCTGAGGCTCGGAGACTGAAGCGAGGGCAGGGCAGATTTGACGTCATGATCAATACCAGGCCCGCATGGGGAAAGTGCGATCGCAAGGCGCAGGATTTCCACCATCTCGCGCATCATTCCGCCGATGTGGCTGCCGTCCTCATCGAGCTGCTCGCACATCCCCTGATCAGGAAGCGAGCCGCCCGAGGGCTTGGTCGTCCTCTTGCGGAAACCGAGATCCGCTGCCTTGGAGCCTTGGCCTTTCTGCATGACATCGGCAAGCTCGCCCCTGGCTTTCAGGCGAAGGGATGGACCGACCACGCCGGACTGCGACTGCGCGGGCATCTCGAATGCGGCCGGCTATGGATCGAGCAAGGCGGGGCGCATTCGCTTGCCGGAGCAGTAACGCATCTGATGCGCTGGCCGATTGCGCCGCGCCTGCCGGAATGGTTCGACGCGCTCTTCGCTCATCACGGCCGGCCGGTAGCGCCAGGGCGATCGGAGCGCGGCATCGCCAAGCTGGCCTTTCCCGTTCTGGCGGGCTACGACTGGCGCGCGGAAGAGGCGCAGATGGGTCGGGCGCTGCTCTCGTGGTTCCCCGAGATCACCCAGGGCTCGGCGCCGCCGCCCGAGCCGGCGTTCCTGCACTATCTCTGCGGCCTTCTGACCCTGGCGGACTGGATCGGTTCGGACCGCCACGCCTTTCCGTTCGAGAGCGACTTTCGCGCCGACTACTGGCAGACGGCCCGGGATCGGGCGCGGATGCGCATCCGGGAGATCGGCCTCGCTCCAGGTGCTCTTACCTTGCGCGGTGCCCCGGGCTGGGCGCTGATCTCGGACCATCCCACGCCGCGCCCGGCTCAGGAGGCCGTCGCCGCGCTTCCGGTGTCCGAGCGTCTGGTCCTGCTCGAGGCGGAGACCGGCGCCGGCAAGACCGAGGCCGCGCTGTGGCGCTTTGCCACTCTCCTGGCGGCGGGCGAGGTGGATGCGTTGTATTTCGCCGTGCCGACCCGGGCGGCGGCGCGCCAGCTCCACGGCCGGGTCAATGCAGCCATCGCGCGCATGTTCGAGCCGGCACCCGAGGCGGTGCTGGCGATCCCCGGGCAGGCGATGGCGGGCGAGGCGCACGGGCAGCGCCTGCCGGACTTCACGATGCTCTGGGATGATGACGAGATCCGTCCAGCGCGTTGGGCGGCCGAGCATTCGGCACGCTATCTCGCCGCGCAGGTGGCAGTCGGCACGGTCGACCAGGTGGCCCTTGGCGGGTTGCAGGTGAAATACTCCCATCTGCGCGGGGCTTCGCTGTCGCGCGCGCTGTTGGTGATCGACGAGGTGCATGCCTCGGACCCCTACATGACCACCGTGCAAGAGGCGATGGTGCGCGCCCATCTGGATCTGGGTGGGCATGCCATGCTGATGTCGGCGACCCTCGGCGCCGCTGCCCGGCGCACGTGGCGGCGGGAAACTCCGGCGGATATGACCGCGGACATGGCCCGCCCCTATCCGGCGGTCTGGACCTCGGCCGGGCTGCGGGCGATTGCTGCGGACAGGAGCGCCGGCAAACGCGCCCTCGTCGAAACCCACCCCGGCTGGAGCGGCGAGGATGCCGCCCGCCTTGCGATCACGGCGGCGAGGCAGGGCGCCCGCGTTCTGGTCATCCGCAACACCGTGGTCCGGGCACAGGAAACCTATGTCGCTGCCCTCGCCACCGAACCGGATCTGCTCCTGTCGGTCGCGGGCGTTCCCACCCTTCACCACAGCCGTTTCGCCGCCGAGGATCGGATGGCACTTGATCAGGCGGTCGAAGCGGCGCTCGGCAAGGGCAGCGCGCCGGGCGGCCGGATCGTGGTCGGCACCCAGACCCTCGAGCAATCGCTCGACGTCTGCGCGGATCTGCTGATCACCGACCTTTGCCCGATGGACGTGCTGTTGCAGCGCATCGGGCGGCTCCACCGTCATGACCGCCCCCGCCCGCCAGGGTTCGAGGCGGCCCGGTGCATCGTGCTGACTCCACCGGGCGGGCTGGACCCGCTGACGCGTGTGGCCGAGAACGGCCTTGGCGCTTACGCGAACGGCCCCAGCCTGTCCGGCGTCTATGTCGACGTCCCCGGGCTGGCCGCGACGCTGGCACAGATCGAGACGCGGCCGCTCTGGCAGATCCCTCAGATGAATCGCGCGCTGGTCGAGGCCGCCACGCACCCCGACGCGTTGGACCACATCGCCGAGGCGCAGGGCTGGCAGGCGTACCGCCAGCGTGTCACCGGCAAGGCGCTGGCCGAAATGGCCGGAGCAAAGCTTGTGCTTCTGGACCGGACCAAGCCGCTCCCTGCCTTCCCGGGAGACGAGAGAATCCGCACTCGGCTGGGTGGAGAGGGCGTCGTGCTGAAGCTTCCGGCGGGGACAGTCGGGGCGTTCGGGCGTGAAATCACCCGCCTCGCGCTGCCGGCGCACTGGTCGCATGGGCTGACCGGCGAGGAGGAGCCAGCCGTTGACGCGGGATCCCCCATGAGGATGAGCGTCTCGTCGCTTCACCTGAGCTATGATCGGCGCGGATTGTGGAAGCCTTGACATCGTGATCAGTGCGTCGGAATGTGAAGAACTATTTATGTGAGGATGGTCCGGAAGGAGGATCCTATCGATGGGACTGAGCTTGGGTGTGGCAGCCTCCGGCACGTCTGTTCCCTTGCCTTCAATCTGCCGGCGGCCATTGGGGTCACATTCCGAGCTCGGAACCACGCCCACCGTGTCCGACTCCCGCGATAGCGGGAATAGTCCCTACTTGTGCGAGGATGGCTCCTCATCGGTAGAGCTTTCCCCAAAACCCTTGGGGTATCAGAGGCCGTGAGCGGAAACCTCCTGCGTGACCCGCTGATCCAGACTGACCAGGGCTGGCATACGCTTCCCGGCCTGCTGGCGGCGATGACGCGCGGCGAGGTGGCGATGTTTCCTGCCATGCGCCCGCATCAGCGCCCGGCATGGCACATGTTCCTTGTTCAACTCGGCGTGCTGGCACTGGACGGGGCCGGACGAAAAGAACTGCCCGACGCCGAAGAGGACTGGCGCGCCGCGCTCCGCGCCCTGACGGCGGATTTTCCCGACGACGCGCCCTGGCATCTGATCGGTGCCGATCGCTGTCGCCCTGCCTTCCTGCAGCCTCCCGATCCAGGCGGGTTGAAGTGGTCGGAGGTGCCGACACCCGATGCGCTCGACATGCTGATCACCTCGCGCAACCACGACGTGAAGCGCGAGATTGCCCGGGACGGCGCGCCGCAGGACTGGATCTTCGCGCTGGTCAGCCTGCAGACGATGGAGGGCTTCGGCGGCGCCGGCAACTATGGCATATCCCGCATGAACGGCGGCTCGTCATCACGCGTATTGATGGGGCTCGCTCCGGGCCGCGCAGGAAGCGCGCAGGTAGACCCTTCGGCGTGGTGGGCGCGGGATGTCCGGGCGTTGTTGGCCGGGCGGTCTGGCCTGTCTGGCAAGGCATTGTTGTGGCTGGAACCATGGCCGGAAGGCCGTTCCCTCGATCTTGGCACGCTCGATTCGCTCTTCATCGAGATCTGCCGTCGTGTCCGGTTGGTGGAACGGGACGGTCGTATGCTGGCCGAACGCAGCACCTCGAAAGCGGCGCGGATCGCGGCGAAGGAGGCCTTGGGCAATACCGGTGATGCCTGGGCACCGATCCATCTGGCCGACAGCAAGAGCCTGAGTCTGGGCGAGCGAGACTGGACGCACGAACTGCTGGTGACGCTGCTCTACAAGGGGGAGTGGTCGATCCCCCGGCTTGCGCAACTCCAGCCCGGCGAGGAAGCTGCGCCGATGCTGTTGGTCGCCGAGGCGTTCGCGCGTGGAAACTCCAAGACCGACGGCTTCCGCTCGCGCGTGGTGCCGGTGCCCAAGGCGATTGTGACGCAGATGTTCGGTGCGCGCCCGGCCGAGGTAGCGGATGGCATCCTGAAAGATATCGCTGAGATCGAGATCGCATTGCGCAATGGTCTCGTCCTGGTCGCAGCGGGGGGCGAGCGGGAGAAGGTCTCCAAGCCAAATTACGCCCGCACGCAGCCGGCCCGGTTGGCCTTGCGCCGGCACGCGGATGCGATGTTCTTCCCCGAACTCTGGGCGCGGATGGCGGTGACGCATGACAGCGGCTTCACGCCCCTGCGGCTGACGTTCTTGGAACGCCTCGCCCGCCATGCCCGCGCCGAATTCCGCGCCGCGGCTCCGGGCATTCCCTGTTCCAGCCTGATGCGTCCTCGGGCCGAGGCCCGCGGATGGCAGGCGCTGGAGCGAGGACTGGCCCGAGCCATGGCAAAGTTGAAGGAGGAGGTGCCCGCCCATGTCTGACGGACCGGATGAAACCGCGCGCCGGGCGCTGTCGATCGCTGCGGCACTGGCGGCGTCCGGCTCCGGCGAGAAGGCCGAAGCCCGCCGCATGGGGGATGACGGGGCGCCGGTGTTCTGGCGCCAGGTGTCCCGACTGGGCATTTCCCGCCCGCAGGAGAGGGATTGGCTGCGTTTCACGCGACTGATCGCGCTTCTGACGCGGGCAAGCGCCACGACCTCGATCCACGACCCGGCCCGCCCGCTCGGTGCGGCACTGGCCGATGCCGGGTTTTCCGAACCGCGGCTTGCCCGGCTGCTCGCGGCGCGCGGCGACGCCCGGGCCGAGGCTCTCGAACGTGCCATCCGCATGATCGCCCGCACCGGTTCGAGGCTCGATGTAGTCAGCCTCGCCCGCGCCGTCCTGGGCCAGCCCGGTAATGGTCTCGCCCGCCAGTACTACGACCGCCTTGATCACGCCCGGACTCCGGAGGCCAAAGATGCCTGATCCCCGCTTCCTGCAGATACATTTTCTGGCTCCCTACACGGCCGCGCTGCTGAACCGCGACGATGCCGGACTTGCCAAGCGCCTGCCCTATGGCGGCACGCTGCGCACTCGGATCAGTTCGCAATGCCTGAAGCGTCATTGGCGGCTGGCCGATGATCCCCATGCGCTTGACCGCATCGAGGGCGCCGATGCGGCCTTTCGTTCGCGCGAGATCATCGACCGCAAGGTGCTGGGCGACCAGGCGAAGGATGTCGACGAGAGCGTTCTGAAGCCGATCCGCGAGGCCCTGCTGGTTGCGGTCTACGGCGACAAGGGCATGGACAAGAGGTCGCGCCAGACCCTGCTCCTGGGCGAGGTCGAGGTCGCCTATCTGGCCGCCGAGGCGCAACGGCTTGTCGGCGAGGCGGCGGGCGACCCCAAACAGGCCAGCGAGCTGGCGAGGGATTGGCTGAAAGCCCACAAGGCCAACCTCAAGGCGCTGTCCGAAGGCGCAAGACTCCCTGGCGGGCTGATCGGGGCGTTGTTCGGACGCATGGTCACCTCGGACCCGAAGGCGAACATCGAGGCTCCGGTGCATGTCGCCCATGCCTTCACCGTCCATGCCGAAGAGGCCGAGAGCGACTATTTCATCGCTGTCGACGATCTGGCGCGCGACGAGGATACCGGGGCCGACACCATTCAGGAAACCGAGCTGACTTCGGGGCTCTACTATGGCTATGTGGTGGTCGACATCCCCGGGCTTCTCGCCAATCTCGGCGGGGATGCGCACGCGCGGTTGGCAGGGGACGTGCTGCACAACCTGCTTTACCTGATCGCTGAGGTCTCGCCCGGAGCCAAGCTCGGCTCGACCGCGCCCTATTCGCGCGCCTCCTTCGTGCTGGTCGAGGCCGGAGACCGCCAGCCTCGCTCGCTGGCCGAGGCCTTCCGCGCCCATTGCCCGGCCAGCGCTCCCGTGGCCGTCGAGCGGCTCGCTGAACATCTGGCTGCCCTCGACGCCGCCTATGCGACTGGCGAGGCGCGGTGGTTCATGTCGCTGGCCAACAGCGATCTGCGGGGAGCCGAACGCGGCAGCCTGGCCGATCTGGCGGGCTTCGTGCAGGGCCTGCCTGCAAGGCTGACGGACGCTGCCGCATGACGCACGCCTGGCTGCATCTGCGCCTGTCGGCACCGCTTCTGGCTTTCGGCGGAGTGGCGATCGATCATGTGGGGCCCACGCGCGATTTTCCCTCGGCCTCGGCGCTGACCGGGCTTTTCGCCAATGCGCTTGGCTGGCGGCGCGACGACCGGCCCGCACATCAGGCCTTGCAGGATCGGATGGTGTTCGGTGCTCTGAACGCGCGGCCGGGCCGGGTTCTGACCGACAACCAGAACGCAAGACTCGGGGCCAAGGATCGCGGCTGGACGACATGGGGGCGCCCGGATGAACGTGCCGGGGCGACCTACGATAGCCCGCATCGCCGCCGGCGCGACTATCTGGCAGATCACGATTGCCGGGTCGTGCTGCGACTGACGCCGGGCGACGGCCCGGCTCTCGAAGCGCTGGCCGAAGCACTTGATCGCCCCGCGCGACCGCTGTTCATCGGGCGCAAGTCCTGCGTGCCCTCGGTGCCACTGTTCGCCGGCTGGATCGAGGCCGCGTCGGTTCAAGCGGCGCTGCTGGCTCTGGGGCTGAGCGGTCCCGCGCTCTGGCCCGTGGAAGAGGCCGAGGCTGCCGGCATCGGAACAGCCATCGACGTGGCCGATCTGCGCAACTGGCGCTCGGGCCTACACGCAGGCCACCGGCGCGTGGTCGCGGGCAGGATCGGATGAGCCTGCATCTGCTCGAGCTGCCGGTCGAGCTGCGCAGCCTTCACCTTTGGGTCGGACAGAGGAATTTGGCCGGAGCCTTTGACGAAGGCGTGGCGCTGCATCACCTGCTGGGCGAGGTCTTCGGCCCAGCGGTCCTGCAACCGTTTCGCCTGATGGTCGCCCCGCGCGCCCGGCGGGGGACGCTCTATGCCTATGCCGCCCAGGACGCCGCAGGACTGCGCGACACTGCCGCCGCCAGCCTCATGCCCTGCCATGCCGAGGTGATCGACCTTGCGCAGCTGCGCTCGGTGCCGCGCCCGGAAACGCTCTGGAAGGCCGGACAGCTGCTTGGCTTCGACCTACGCATGCGGCCCGTGACCAGGCTTGCTTCAGCGCTGGTCGGGCAGACGGCCGACGGGGCGGACGTCAGTTTCCGCAAAGGGGCCGAGGTCGACAGCTTCCTCGCCGCCGCGCTGCGCAAGGGGGTCGCATCGCGCAGCGAGGTCTATCTGTCCTGGCTCGCCGCGCGCCTTCCCCCGGCCGCGCAGATCATCCCGGAACGCAGTCGCCTGGCCAGCTTCGAGCGGAGCACGATCTGCCGCAACGGACGGCGCCTCGAAGGTCCGGATGCCACTGTTCACGGCACGCTGCGCGTCCTCGATCCATCGGCCTTCGCCGTATTGCTCGCCAGGGGCGTCGGGCGCCACCGCGCCTATGGCTATGGCATGCTGCTGCTGCGGCCGGCCCAAAGGAAAGCCTGATGCTGAAGGGGCGGCTGGGTCTTGAGAGTGCCAAGGTTCCCCATGCCGACCGGGCCGGGTGCCTTTACCTTGCGCGGGGCGCGCTGACGGCGCGGGACGGCACGCTCGCCTTCCTGCAAGGCGAGGCCACCGCATCCGATGCCCTGACGCCCGGGGACTACGCCATCCCGCTGCAGGGGGTCTCGATCATCCTGCTGGGTCCGGGATCGACCGTCAGCCATGACGCCCTGCGGCTGCTGGCCCATGCCCGCACCGCGCTTGCGGCGGTGGGCGAGGATGGCGTGCGCCTTTATACGGCGCCGCCGATGATCCCGGATCGCTCGGGCCTTGCCCGCCTTCAGGCGCGGATCTGGGCGGATGGCGATCTGCGCATCATGACAGCACGGCGGATGTATGCGGCGCGCCTGGGTGAGGTATTCCCCCATGCCGACCTGAACGTGCTGCGCGGGATCGAGGGCGCGCGGATGAAGGAGACCTACGCCCTGCATGCCGGGCGCATCGGCATTGTCTGGCGTGGCCGGCGCTACGACCGGGGAGATCCGCTGGCCGGGGATCTGCCCAACCAGGCCCTGAACCATGCCGCGAGCGCCGTCGAGGCCGCCGCTGCCATCGCCGTCTGCGCCACTGCGACGATCCCGCAGCTTGGCTTTATCCACGAGGATCCCGGGCAGAGCTTCGTTCTGGACATTGCGGATCTCTATCGCGACGGCGTGACCATCCCCTGCGCCTTCAAGGCGGCGAGACACGCCGCCGAGCACCCGTCCGAGAATGTCGAGCGGATCACGCGCAGGTTGACCGGAGAGGCGCTTTCGCGCCAGGGCATCATCCCTGCGATGATTGAGCGCATCCGGGCCCTGATCGAAGGGCGCGACCCCTGATGCCCCTGACGATGATCGTGACCCGTGACGTCGAGGCGCGCTACCGTGGTTTCCTGACCTCGATCATGCTTGAGGTCGCGCCGGGCACGTATGTCGCTCCGGATATGAGCGCAGCCGTGCGCGACCGGGTCTGGACAGTAATGACCGACTGGTGGTCCGCCCTTGGCAGAGGCTCCTTGGTGCTGGTCTGGAGGGACAGGAACGCCGTTGGCGCTCTGCGGATAGAGACACTTGGCGAGCCTCCGAAGATCATTGTTGACGCCGACGGTGTCCTACTCGTAAAGCGAAAGTAGCCCTGCACCTCACTCGCCTTCTTGCTCCTTGACATTGCTGTGTTTTCCGACTCTTGCTGGTGAGAGGCTCCCCCGCGCTCGCGGGGATAGACCC
>JBDHSS010000002.1:0-41467 GCA_039808205.1 Paracoccaceae bacterium
GGCTTCCTGCTCGTTCGCCAGCCCGGAGCTCGCGGCGCATGACTCTGGCAAGCCTCGCGACCCCGCCCATCGCCCTGCCGCGCCGCCGCGCCGAGCTCGACATCGCCCGCGCGCTCGGCATCGTGCTGGTGGTCGCCGGGCACGCGATCATCGGCGTCGAGCGCGCGCTCGGCGATGGCCCGGCGGTCCGCGTCGCTCTGACGCTGATCTACGCCGTGCACATGCCGTTCTTCTTCGCGCTCTCCGGCCTTCTCGCCGGCCGCGCGCTCGCCGAGCCGGCACCCGCCTTCGCGCGCCGCCTCATCAGCCGCTTCGCCCTGCCCTATCTCGTCTGGAGCCTCGTCCTCCTCGGCTTCCACGCCGCCTTCGGCGACTACACCAACACCCGCGTGACCGCACCGAACCCGCTGCGCATCCTCTGGGCGCCGCCGTCGGTGATGTGGTTCCTCTACGTCCTCGCCGCCGCCTTCGTCCTCGCCCGCGTCACCACCCGGCCGGCCGATCGCCGCCTTCTCGGCGCCGCCCTCGTCCTCGTCGGCCCCTGGCTCGACACCTGGCTCTTCGGCTACCTCCGCTTCGTCGGCATCTTCCTCGTGGCCACCACCGTCGAGCTCGACGCCGTGCGTGCCGCCGCCCGCCACCCCGCCGCGCGCGCCCTCGCCGCGCTCGCTTTCGCCACCGGTGTTTTCGCCGCGCTCGCCGCCGCGCACGCGCCGCTCGCCGGCTACCCGGCGGCGGCGCTGCGCGACCTGCCCGCGGGCCTCGGCGGCAGCCTCCTCGTCCTCGCTGCCGGCGCCGCGCTCGCCGCGCAGGGCGGCGCCGTCGCCGAGGGCGCCGCCGCCGTTGGCCGGCGCACGCTGCCGATCTACCTCGCCCACGTCCTCGTCCTCGCGGCGCTGCGCATCGTCCTCATTCGCCTCGGCCTGCGCGACCCGGCGCTGCTCCTCCTGGTCTTGATCCCGGCCGGCGTCGCGCTGCCGCTGGTCGCTGCGCACCTCGCCGAGCGCCTCGGCGTCGCCCGTGCGCTCGGCTGGAGCTGAGCCGATGCCGGTGCCGCATCTCGCCAAGCGCATCGCCGGCCGCGGCCTCGGCGTGGTGCCGCACGCGCGCTTCGAGCGTTGCGTGTTCCTGATCGGGCACATGCGCTGCGGCTCGACGGCGCTCGCCAACGTGCTCGCGGCGCACCCGTCGATCTCCGGCTACGGCGAGAGCCACGTCGACTACGGCCGGCCGGCCGCGCCCGGGCGGCTCGTCCTCAACCAGATCGGCGCACGCCGCTGGAAACCCGGCGCGCGCCTCCTCCTCGACAAGCTGCTGCACGACCGCCTCGACGCCGCCGCCCCGCCCGGCTTCTTCGCCGCGCGCGCGATCTTCCTCCACCGCGCGCCCGAGCCCACGCTCGCCTCGATCCTCGCGCTCGGCCTGCCCGAGTGCCCGGACGTCGCCGCCGCGGTCCGCTACTACGCCGCCCGGCTGGCGCGCATGGCCGCGCTCTGGGACGGCTTCCCGCCCGACCGCCGGCTCCGCCTCGACCACGCGACGCTCACCGCCGACCCGGGCGGCGCGCTCGCCGCCGTCACCCGGCTCCTCGCGCTCGTCCCGCCGCTCGCCAACGCCTACCGCCGCTCGCCTTCCCGGCACGGCGCCGGCGACCCGCTGGCGGCGCCGCGACATGTGGCGATCGTCGCCGTCCCGCCGCGCTCCGGCGCCGCGCTCGATCCGGCCATGCTTGCCACCGCTCAGGCGGCGCATGCCGATTTCCTGCGCCGGACCGCGGCATGAAGCTCGACCCGCGCCCGCTGCCGCGCCGCCGCGAGGCCCGCCTGCCCGAGGACGAGGAGGACCTCGTCAGCCTGCGTGAGCTCGCCGCGCGACTGTGGCGCGGCCGCTGGGTCATCGTGCTCAGCGCGGCGCTCCTCGCCGCCATCGCCGCCGTCGTCGTGCTGCGCCTGCCCGACCGCTACGTGGCGACCGCGCGCGTGATGTTTGCGGCGGAAAAGGCCAACGTCGTCGACCTCAAGGCGATTCTCGACGACCCGGCGTTCAGCAAGGACACGCTCGCCAACGAGATCGAGGTGCTGCGCTCGACCACGCTCATCGCCCGCGTCGTCGACGAGCTCGACCTACGCGCCAACCCCGAGTTCAATCCCGAGCTCCGCGCCTCCGACGGCGGCGCGCTGGCGCAGCTCCAGGCCATTCCGCTGCCCGGCTGGCTCACGGGGTTCGCCGCCCGGATCGCGCCGCCGACCGACCGAGCACCGGCGCCCGACCCGTCGGAGCGCGAGCGCCAGGCGACCACGGCATCGGTGCTCGACGCGCTCACGCTGCGGCCGATCGAGAACACCCGCGTCATCGAGATCGCCTTTGCCTCGGAACAGGCTGCCACCGCCGCCGCCGTGGCGAACGCGGTCGCCGGCCAGTACCTCGTCGACCAGCTCGTCGCCAAGACCGAGACCACCCGCGCCGCCATCGACTGGCTGGCGCGGCGGGTCGAGGACTCCCGCCGCCAGGTGCAGGCCGCCGAGGCCGCGGTGGAGCACGCGCGCGCCGAGCTCAGCGCCAGCTCGGGCCAGGGCCTCGACATCTCCCAGCAGCAGCTCGTCGCGCTCAACGAGGCGCTCGCCGCCGCCCGCAGCCGGACCGCCCAAGCCGAGGCGCAGCACAGCCGCCTCGAGGCGGCGCTCGCCGACAGCACCGACCTCGCCTCGGTCAGCGAGTTCCGCGACGCCCCGCCGATCGCCGCGCTGCGCGAGACCGAGGCCGCGGTCGCCGACCGCCTGTCCGGGCTCAAGCCGAGCCACCCCGCCGTGCGCCAGCTCCGCACTGAGCTCGCCGACGTGCGCGCCCGGATGCGCGCGGAGGCGCGCGCGGTGGTCGCCGCCATCGGCATCGACGTCGAGGCGGCGCGCGCCGAGGCCGCCTCGCTCGGCGCGGCGGTGCGCGCGCTCGAGACCAAGACGCTCGACCAGTCGCGCGACGACCTGCGGCTGCGCCAGCTCGAGCGCGAGGCCGACGCCGACCGGCTGATCTACGAGACGATGCTGAACCGGCTGAAGGAAGCCTCCGAGCAGGTCGAGCTGCAGGCTGCCAACGCGCGCGTCCTCTCGCCCGCCGAGGCGCCGCTCGCCCCGGAGGCGGGGCGCAAGGCGCTGATCGTCAGCCTCGCCGGCGTCCTCGGGCTCTTCGCCGGCACTGCGCTCGCGCTTCTCCTCGACCTGCTCAACACCACCTTCCGGACACCGCAGCAGATCGAGCAGGCGACGGGCCACGCGGTCCTCGGCACCGTGCCGAGCCTGCGCGGCCGCCGCAGCCGTGCCGACGTCCTCGCCCACCTCACAGCCCGGCCGAGCTCGTCGCTGGCGGAGTCGGTCCGCAATCTCCGCACCAGCATCCTCTTCGCCAACGTCGACCACCCGCCGCGGGTGGTGATGTTCACCTCCTCGCTGCCGCGCGAGGGCAAGACCACGAGTGCCATGCTGACGGCACTTGCCAGCGTCCAGATGGGCAAGGCCGCGATCGTCGTCGACTGCGACCTGCGCCGCTCGGCCGCTGCCGCGACGCTCGCAGTCGGCGCGCCGCGGCTCGGGCTTCTCTCGGTGCTCGACGGCAGCGCCAGCCTCGACGACGCGATCGTCCACGACGCCGCGACCGGGCTCGCGGTGCTGCTGTCGCGCCCGGACGAGGGCCGCGGCTGGCTCAACGCCGCCGACGTCCTCGCCTCGAACCGCTTCGGCGAGCTCGTCCGCAGCCTGTCGGAACGCTATGACCTCGTGATCCTCGACACCCCGCCGACGCTCGCGGTCGCGGACGCGCGCATCCTGTCGGCGATCTCGGACGCGGCCGTCTACGTCGTCCGCTGGGCCAGCACCCCGCGCGGCGCCGTGCTCGAGGGCCTGCGCGAGCTCGAGAGCGTCGACGCGCCGATCGCCGGCATCGTCCTGACCCAGCTCAACGAGCGCAAGGCCGCGCGCCAGTCGCTCGGCCGCTACGTCTACCACCGCCGCCGCTTCCGCGACTACTACGTCGACTGACCCGCGCCCCGGCCGCAGGCACCCCAACCCTAATTCTTGGCCCAAATGCTCCCGCCCGAGGCGCCTGCCGGCCGAGCCTCACGGCGGCCGCGGGATAGACCCTCAGCGCTCGGTGAACTTGAGCTCGATCCGCCGGTTTCTCGCCAGTGCCTCCGGCGTCGAGCCCGGGTCGATCGGCTGGTACTCGCCGAACCCGGTCGCCGCCAGTCGCTCCGGCGGCAGCCCCTGCACCTCGACCATGTAGCGCACCACCGACAGCGCCCGCGCCTCCGACAGCTCCCAGTTGTCGCGGAACGGGCTGTCGCGGCTGACCGGGGTCTTGTCGGTGTGCCCGTCGACACGGAGGATCCAGTTGATGTCGGGCGGGATCTGATCGGCGATCTCGCGGATCACCTGCGCCACGCGCGCGACCTGCACCTGGCCCTCGGGGCCGAGCGTCGCCGAGCCCGGCGCGAACAGCACCTCGCTCGGGAACACGAAGCGGTCGCCGACCACCTGCACGCCCTCGCGCTCGCCGAGGATCGCCCGCATCTTGCCGAAGAACTCCGAGCGGTAGCTCGCGAGATCCTTCGCCTCGGCCGCCAGCCGCTCCTTCTCGCGCGCCTCGGCGATCGCCACCTTGGCGAGCGCCGCGTTCAAATTGGCGCCGAGCTTCTCAATCTGCACCTCGGCCTCGGCGTCCTTGGCCTCGGACGCATCGAGCAGCCCCTGCAGCGCGTTGAGCTGGCTGCGAAGCTCCGCCGTCTGCTGGTTCAGCAGCGCCACCTGCCGCTGCCCCTCGGCCGACAGCGACTTCTGCTCGGCGAGGAGCGCGTTCGCCTGCGCAAGCTCGGCCATGCGCTTCTGCGCGTCGCTGAGCGCCGTCGCGCGCTGGCCTTCCATCCCCTTCTTCGCCGCGTCGGCGGCGGCGAGCAGCGTCAGCGTCTCCTCGGCCTTCTTCCGCTCCGCCTCGAGGCTCAGCGTCATCGCGGTCAGCTCGGCGTCGCTGTCGGCGAGCTTCTTGCGCAGCGCCTCGGCCGCCGCCGCCTCGGCGAGCCGCGCTGCCTCGGCATCAGTGAGCGCCTTCGCCTGGCTCGCCGCCGCCTGCGTGGCGGCGTCGAGCCTGGCCTGCTGCTCCGACGTCTGGCCCTTGAGCCCCGCGTTCTCCTTCTCGAGCGACGCGGTCAGCGCCTCCAGCGCCTCGCGGCGGGCGGCCGCCAGCCGGGCCGCCTCGGCGCTCGCATCGCGCTCGCTGCGCGCCTGGGCGAGCGACGCCTCGAGCGCCTGCTGGGCGGTCAGCCGTTCCGCGCTTTCCTTCTGCGCCGCGGTCAGCGCGCCCGAGAGGTCGGTGTTGCGCGCGACGAGGCTCGCGACCTGCGCCTCGAAGGCCGAGACCTTCGCCTCGGCGGCCGCCTTCGCATCGGTCAGACCGGCGATCTGCGCTTCCGCCGCGGCCTTCTCGCCGGTCAGCGTCGCGACCAGCGCGTCGCTCCGGTCGGCGCGGCTCCGCTGCAGCCCCAGCGCGTCGGCGAGGTTCGCCACCTGCAACGACAACTCGTCGAGCTCCTGCCTCTGGCCCGAGATGGTGTCGCGCAGCACGAACTGCACGATCATGAAGATCGAGATCACGAAGAACAGCACAAGGACGAGCGCGGTCATCGCGTCGACGAAGCCCGGCCAGATCGACGGCGGCAGGCGGGAGCGGCGGGAGAGTGCCATCTCAGTACCTCGCTCGCGACGCCACCGCGCGCAGCGCCTCGGTCAGCTGCGCGATGTCCTGGCGGATCTCGGTGACCATGTCCTGCCGTCCGGCCGAAAGATCCTCGAGGATGCGCAACACCTGGGTGTCGATCGAGCGCAGCCGTGCGCGCGTCTCGGCGTCGATTCCGCCCGCCTCCTCGTCGCGCGACGCAAGGATGCCGGCGACCCGTTCCTGCGACGCGATCATCCGCTCGAAGAGCGCCCGGTCGGGCGCGTCCGCCCTCGGCGTGGTCAGGATCTGCATCAGCTCCATCACCCGGGTCTCGGTCTCGGCGCTGCGCGCCACGCCCTGCTCCACCACCTCGCGCAGCGCGTCGATCTGCGCGCCCGTCTCGCCGATGACGTTGAGGACGGTCGCCGCGGTCAGCGCCTCCTCGGGGTCGACGCCGGTGATGCCGAGCTTGGTGATCGAGGACAGCCACTCCTCGAGCTCGCGGTAGAAGCGGTTCTGCGCGTGGCTGGCGAAGAGCTCGAGCAGGCCGACGACGAGCGAGCCGGCGAGGCCGATCAGCGACGAGGCGAACGCGGTACCCATGCCGCCAAGCTGGCCCTCGAGCCCGCTCATCAGCTTGTCGAAGACCTCGACCGCGGTCTGCCCTTCCTTCGGCGCCAGCGAGCGGATGGTGGCGACGACCGCCGGGACCACGGTCGAGAGGCCGTAGAACGTGCCGAGGAGCCCGAGGAAGATCAGGAGCGTCGTCAGGTAGCGCGTGAGGTCGCGCTGCTCCTCGATGCGGGTGCCGACGGACTCGAGGATCGAGCGCGTCGAGGTCGAGGTCAGCGACTTGCGCGCGCGGCGCTCCGACAGCATCGCCGCGAGCGGCGCGAGCAGCCGCGGCGCCTTGGTGAACTCGTGCCCGGGCAGGTCGAGCGCGAAGCCCTCGATCCAGCTCACCGACTTGATGAGGGTGAACACCTGCCAGAAGCAGGCGGCGATGCCGACGAGAAAAACGAAGACGATGAAGATGTTGAGGTAGAGCGAGGCGAGGAAGACCGGCTTCACGTGCGGGAACAGGAGCACGCCGACCGCGGCGACGAGGCCGAGCACGATCAGCATCGAGACGATCTGCCGGACCGGCTGGCTGAACTGCGGCTCGCTGGTGTGGCTCAGCACCATCTTGGGCAAGGCATCGATCTCCGCGCGGGGGTGCGAGACCTTACGCTGCGCCGCCCGGCTTTCCAACCGGCTTCTCTTGCAGCACAATCCGCCCGCCGGCCGCCCGTCGCAGGCCGGCGACAGGGGCCGCGCGCCCGGAGGAAAGCTGCCGATGCCGATCTACGCCGCCCCGGCGATTGCCGTCCTGATCTTCGCGGCGATTCTCATCTTCACCATGGTCAAGTCGGTGCCGCAGGGCGAGAACTGGACCGTGGAGCGCTTCGGCCGCTACGTGCGCACGCTGCAGCCGGGCCTCGCCTTCCTCCTTCCGGTGATCGACCGCGTCGGCAGTCGCATCAACATGATGGAGACGGTGCTCGACGTCGAGGAGCAGGAGGTCATCACCCGCGACAACGCCATGGTGGTCGCCGACGCGGTGGCGTTCTACCAGGTGGTGGACGCCGCGCGCGCCGCCTACGAGGTACGCAACCTCGAGCAGGCGCTGAAGAACATCAGCCAGACCAACATCCGCGCCGTGCTCGGCTCGATGGATCTCGACGAGGCGCTGTCGAATCGCGACGCGATCAACCTCAAGCTGCTCGCGGTGATCGACCACGCCTCGACGCCCTGGGGCGTGAAGGTGACGCGCGTCGAGATCCGCGACCTCGCGCCGCCGCCCGACATCACCCAGGCGATGGCGCGGCAGATGAAGGCCGAGCGCGAGAAGCGCGCCGAGATCCTCGCCGCCGAAGGGCAGAAGCAGTCGGCGATCCTGAAGGCCGAGGGTCTGCGCGAGGCGCAGATCCGCGAGGCCGAGGGGCGCCGGCAGGCGGCCTTCCTCGACGCCGAGGCGCGCGAGCGCTCCGCCGAGGCCGAGGCGCGCGCGACCACCATGGTCAGCCAGGCGATCGCCGCAGGCGACATCCAGGCGGTGAATTACTTCGTGGCGCAGCGCTACACCGAGGCGCTGCGCGACCTTGCCGCCAGCCCCAACTCCAAGACCGTGCTGATGCCGCTCGAGGCGGCGAGCCTGATCGGCTCGATCGCCGGCATCGCCGAGCTTGCCCGCGGCGCCGGCCGGCCGGGAGCGCGAAGCGAATGAGCGCGTGGTGGTGGGTCGCCGCCGCCATCCTGTTCGGCGCCGGCGAGATGCTGACGACGACGACGCTTCTGCTCTGGATGGCGCTCGGCGCGCTGGCGACGGCCGGCTTCGTCGCGGTCGCCGGGGCGCACGGCTGGACGATGGAGCTCGGCTTCTTCGCCGTGGTGTCGATCGCCTGCACCTTCGCCGGCCGCGCGCTCATGGCCCGGCGGTCCCGGACGCCCGTGGGCAGCGGCCTCAACCGGCGCGCGGAGCAGCTGGTCGGACGCGACGGCGAAATCGTCGACGCCGCTCCTGGCGAGGGCCGGGTGACGGTTGATGGCGTGCCATGGCCCGCGCGCATGGACGGCGGCGGCAGCCTGCCGGCAGCCGGCTCGCGGGTGCGGGTGGTTGGCGCCGACGGCATCGTCGTCGTGGTGCGGCCGCTCTGAGTCGCGGGCATTTCGCGGCGCGAATTGATTCGGCAAGACGAGCGCCGGCGGTCCGATGTTCGCGATCCGCTCGCTGCGGCGAAACGCCACCCGCCACGACCGGCAATCGCAGCCGCGTGAGGATGGCATGGCAAACCACCGATCGGCGCAGGGCGATCAACAGGAGCTTGCACCGGGTATTCGCGCTTGCGGGTCCGGGGGCGCCGGCCGAAATTGGCGGCACGTCGTAAAACGATTTAAGCAGAGCTCGGTGAACTCGCGTGCTTGCCAATCAATACGATCGAGTTCCGACCGTCCGGATCGGCGCTCCACCGAGCTTCCCGCTGCGGTCCGGCCGTAAACGACTGCGACGTCCAAACGATCGGCGGAAAGACGCCGATCTTCCCTTGCGTCAAGGCGAGTGACGAAATGCTTGCCGGTCTCCGGTATTCCCTTGGGCCTTAACGATTATTAACAAGCGCCGCGCTCCGCCCGCGAGCAATCCCCGGTCGGGAGTGCGCGCGATGCGACAACGCCGCGCGGCTTGCACGCAGCACCCCCGCACATCCCGGTTGCACGCGGAGCGGGCATGGCGCTTATACTGGTTCCCGTGATCCCCTCGAACCAGACGATCACACGGGCCACGGGACGACACACCCCATCCCTCAATCCTGTCTCCCGCGGCTTCGCCAGAGGCGGGTGTTCGCGAAAGCGGACACCCGCCGAAAGCGCCGGGCGTGCCCGACCGCAACGTTCAACCGAACCAGGTACTGATACCTCGGCGCCAGCGCCCGGAACGGCCCGGCAATGGAATCAACGGCTCTCAATGTCGGGGCAATGCTAGGCGCCGCGCCGGCGGCAACGCAACCGCGAAGCCCGCCCGCGCGGCCGATTGCCCCAAAAGTGTTGCACCTCGGCCGCAGCTTTTCGCATGCGACCGCGCCGGCGTCCTCGCGGAGCCGGCGCGGGGCACGGGCGGCGCCTCAGGCGGCAAGCGCCTCGGCGGGCGGCTCCTTCGCTCCGGTCATGAACGCCACCGCGTCGGACATGGTGTAGTCCTTCGGGTTCACCACGCAGAGCCGGCGCCCCAGGCGATGAATGTGGATCCGGTCGGAAATCTCGAAGACGTGCGGCATGTTGTGGCTGATGAGCACCACCGGCAGCCCGCGCGAGCGTACCTCGAGGATCAGGTCGAGCACCTTGCGGCTCTCCTTGACGCCGAGCGCGGCCGTCGGCTCGTCGAGGATCACGACCTTCGATCCGAAGGCCGCCGCCCGCGCCACCGCCACGCCCTGCCGCTGGCCCCCCGACAGGGTCTCCACCGCCTGGTGGATGTTCTGGATGGTGAGGAGGCCGAGCTCGGTCAGCTTCTGCCGCGCAAAGCTCTCCATCGCCGGGCGGTCGAGCTTGCGCAGCCAGTCGCCCATGAAGCCCTTCATGCGGATCTCGCGGCCCATGAACATGTTGTCGGCGATCGACAGGGCCGGCGAGAGCGCGAGGTTCTGGTAGACGGTCTCGATGCCCGCCGCCCGCGCCTGCATCGGCGAGGTGAACTGCGTCGGCTTGCCCTCGAGCCGGATCTCGCCCTCGTCGGGGATCACCGCCCCCGAGATTGCCTTGATGAGGCTGGACTTGCCGGCGCCGTTGTCGCCGATGACCGCGAGGATCTCGCCCGGCATCAGGTCGAAGTGGGCGTTGTCGAGCGCGGTCACGCGGCCGTAGCGCTTCACGAGGTTGCGTGCCTGGAGAATGGGTTCAACCATGGGATTACCCTGCCACCTTCCTGATCCACTGGTCGACGGCGACCGCGGCGATGATGAGGACACCGATGAGGAGATAGGTCCACTGCGGGTCGGTGCCGACGAGGCGAAGGCCGAGGCCGAACACGCCGACGATGAGCGCGCCGAACAGCATGCCGAGGATCGAGCCGCGGCCACCGAAGAGCGAGATGCCGCCGATCACCACCGCGGTGATGCTCTCGATGTTGGCGAACTGCCCCGAGGTCGGCGAGACCGAGCCGAGCCGCCCGATCAGCACCCAGCCGGCGAGGGCGCAGATGAGGCCCGAGATCGTGTAGACCGAGGTCAGGATCCGCGTCACCTGCACGCCGGAGAGCTCAGCCGCATCGGGATCGTCGCCGATCGCATAGACGTGCCGGCCCCAGGCGGTCTGCGTCAGGATGTAGTTGAGCACGAGGACAAGGATCACCATCAGGATGCAGCCGAGCGTGAGCGACGCGCCGCCGAGCTTGAACGGCACCCCGAAGATCTGCAGGAGCGGCGCCTTGTCGGCGATGTCCTGGCTGCGGATGGTCTCGTTGCCGGAATAGAGGAAGTTCGCCGCCAGCACGATCTGCCACATGCCGAGAGTGACGATGAACGGCGGCAGCTTCACCCGCGCCACCAGGACGCCGTTGAGCCACCCGATCAGGCCGCCGACGGCGAAGCCGCAGAGGATCGAGATCGGCGCCGGCAGGCCGTAGCGGAAGGTGAACTGGCCCATGACCACCGAGGTCAGGACCATGATCGCGCCGACCGAGAGGTCGATGCCCGCGGTCAGGATGACGAGCGTCTGCGCCGCGCCGACGATGCCGGTGATCGCCACCTGCTGCAGGATCAGCGACATGGCGAACGGCGAGAAGAACTTGCCCCCGAGGATGAAGCCGAACACTGCGACCGAGATCACCAGAACGATGAGCGGCACCAGCGCCGGGTTGGAATGCAGGACGTGCTGCAGCCGCTCGATGAGCGGCTTGTCGGTGCGCTCGAAGGAAGCGACCTCGGTGGCGCTGTCCTTCAGGACTTTTTCGAATTCCTGAGATGGCTGGGACTTTGCGTCGGCCATGGCATTGCTTCCCCCACTGGCGCGGCCCGATCCTCCCCGGCCGCTTCAGGCGAGGCGGCCCGCGAGGGCCGCCCTGGTTCCCGGCTGCTCAAGCCCGGCCGGTCAGCCCCAGCACTTCTCGAGGCCGGTCTTGGTGTCGATCGAGTCGATGCCCTGCACCGGCTTGTCAGTCACCAGGACCGCACCGGTGTCGAAGAACTCGAGGCCGGCGGTGTTCTTCGGCTTCTCGCCGGTGTCGGCGAACTTCTTGATCGCCTCGATCCCCATCGACGCCATGAGCAGCGGGTACTGCTGCGAGGTGGCGCCGATGATGCCCTCGGCCACGTTCTTCACACCCGGGCAGCCGCCGTCTACCGAGACGATCATCACGTCCTTCTCGCGCCCGACCGCCTTCAGCGCCTCGTAGGCGCCGGCCGCAGCAGGCTCGTTGATGGTGTAGACGACGTTGATGTCGGGCGCCTTCTGCAGGCAGCTCTCCATCGCCTTGCGGCCGCCTTCCTCGTTGCCCTGGGTCACGTCGTGGCAGACGTTGCGCGGATCCTTCTCGTCGCCGATGCGCTTGGGATCGGCGATGTCGATGCCGAAGCCCTTCATGAAGCCCTGGTCGCGCAGGTAGTCGACGGTCGGCTGCGCCTCGCTGAGGTCGAGATAGGCGATCTTGGCGTCGGCCGCCTTGTCGCCGAGCTGCGCCTTGGCCCACGAGCCGATCAGCTCGCCCGCCTTGAAGTTGTCGGTCGCAAAGGTCGAATCGGCCGCGTCGATCGGGTCGAGCGGCGTGTCGAGCGCGATCACCAGCACGCCGTTGTCGCGCGCCATCTTGACCGAATCGACGATGGCGCCGCTGTCGGACGGGACGAGCAGGATGCCCTTGGCGCCGTCGGCGATGCACGATTCGATCGCCGCGACCTGGCTCTCGTTGTCGCCGTCCACCTTGCCGGCATAGGCCTTGAGATCGACGCCGAGCTCCTTGGCCTTGGCCTGCGCGCCCTCCTTCATCTTCACGAAGAACGGGTTGGTGTCGGTCTTGGTGATGAGGCAGGCGGAGACGTCGGCCGCCAGGGTCGGCGCGGCCGTGAGCGCCAGCGCCGCGGCCGCCGCCAGCAGTCCGCCCGTGAGCGTTCCAGTCGTCATGGTCAGATGTCCTCCCGAGGTGTACCCTTTTGGTGCCGGCGGAGCTGGGCCCGCCGGCAGCCACAAGCAAACTCCAAACCGCTCCGGGTGTCAATAATTAATTCACTATGATTTATTTTTTGCGGTAGGGTTCCGGCGAGCAGACACTCGGGGGCGCGATGACGATGGACGAGGTGCGCGAGGACACGGTCTCCCCGGCGCAGCGGGGAACCAACCAGGCCGGGATGCGAGCGCACAACGAGCGGCTGGTGCTGAGTCTGGTGCGCCGGCACGGGTCGCTCGCAAAGTCGGAGATCGCCCGGATGACCGGCCTCTCGGCGCAGACCGTCTCGGTCATCATGCGCCACCTCGAGGCCGACCACCTGCTGCGCCGCGGCGAGCCGCTGCGCGGGCGGGTCGGCCAACCGATGGTGCCGCTGTCGCTGGACCCGGAGGGTGCGTTCTTTCTCGGCGCCAAGGTCGGCCGGCGCAGCCTCGACGTGGTGCTCGTCGATTTCGTCGGCGGCATCCGGCAGCGAACGACCGCAAGCTATCTCTATCCACGGCCGGACGAGACCGTCGCGCTCATCGAGCGCGAGGTCGCGGCCTGCGCGCGATCCTTGGGCGAGCGAGCGGAGCGGATCGCCGGGCTGGGCCTCGCGATGCCGTTCGGGCTCTGGCACTGGGCCGAGGAGATCGAGGCCCCGGCGGCCGAGCTCGCCGGCTGGCGCCAGCGCGACATCCGCGCCGAGCTCGCGGCGGCGCTGCCCTATCCGGTCTACGTGCAGAACGACGCGACCGCCGCCTGCGGCGCCGAGCTCGCCTTCGGCGACCACGCCGGGGTGCAGGACTTCCTCTATTTCTACATCGGCGCCTTCGTCGGCGGCGGCCTCGTGGTCAACGGCAGCCTCTTCGCCGGGCGGACCGGCAATGCCGCCGCACTCGGGTCGATGCCGGTGCCGGCGAGGGGCGGCGGCTCGACCCAGCTCATCGACGTCGCCTCGCTGGTGCTGCTGGAGCGCGAGCTGCGCACGGCCGGGCTGCCGATCGACGCGCTCTATGACCCCACGGCCGACTGGGCGCCGCTCGGGGCCTATCTCGACCGCTGGCTCGAGCGCGCCGGCCCGGGCATCGCCCATGCGATCGCCGCGGGCGCCGCCGTCGTCGATTCCGAGGCGGCGGTGATCGACGGCCCTTTCCCGCCGGCGGTCCGTGACCGGCTGCTGGCGCAGGTCGAGGCGGCGCTCCACCGGCTCGACCTCTCCGGCATCGACGCGCCGGCGGTGCGCCCCGGCAGCATCGGGCCGATCGCCCGCGCGCTCGGCGGCGCCAGCCTGCCGCTCTTCGACCGTTACCTGCTCGACCAGCACACGCTCGCGGGCGGCGGGCGCGGCCGGCCGATGGAGGGGTGAGCTCGCGGTTCTTGGCTGGCGCGCCCGGCGGCGGCGGGGTGGCGCCGCGGGGCGGGAGTATTCCAGCCAAGAAGAAGCGTTGGCTTCAGGAGGGATCCGGCGGCTTGCCCCGGCAGGTCAGGCGAGCACCTCGGCGACCGTGATCTTGCGTCCCTCGGCGACCGAGCGCAGCGCGGCCTCGGCGAGCGCCAGCGCCTTGAGGCCGTCCTCGCCGGTCGGCGCGATCGGGGCGCCCGCGCTCACGCCGGCGATGAAGCTCGCGATCTCGGCGGCGTAGGCGGCGGTGTAGCGGGTCATGAAAAAGTCGAGGAGCGGCGGCCGGGTGAAGCCCGCGCCGCTCGCGATCTCGATCGCGACCGCGCGCTGGTTCTCGGCCGCAACCATGCCCTTCGAGCCGAGCACCTCGATGCGCTGGTCGTAGCCGTAGCTGGCGCGGCGGGAATTGGTGATGACCGCCTGCCGGCCCGAGGGCGTCTCGAGCAGCACGTTGGCGGAATCGAAGTCGCCGGCGGTGCCGATCGCCGGGTCGACGAGGTTCGAGGCGAAGGCCGCGACCACCGCCGGCTCCTCGCCGAGCAGCCACCGCGCCATGTCGAAGTCGTGGATCGTCATGTCGCGGAAGATGCCGCCCGAACGCCGGATGTAGTCCACCGGCGGGGCGCCGGGGTCGCGCGAGGTGATCGTCACCATCTCGACGGCGCCGACCGCGCCGTCATCGATCGCCTGGCGCACCGCGCGGAAGTGCGGATCGAAGCGACGGTTGAAGCCGACCATCAGCTTCGCGCCGGTCTCCGCCACCACGGCGAGGCAGGCCTTGACGCGGCCGACGTCGAGATCGATCGGCTTCTCGCAGAAGATCGCCTTGCCGTCGCGGGCGAAGCGCTCGATGAGGCCGGCGTGGGTGTCGGTCGGCGTGCAGATCACCACCGCGTCGACGTCGGCCGCCGCCTCGATCGCGTCGATGCTGCGGACCTCGGCGCCGGCCGCTGCCGCGAGCGCCTCTGCCGCGGGTGCCAGCGCGTCGGCGACGGCAACGAGCCGCGCCTCCGGGTTGCCGGCGATCGCCGCTGCGTGCACCTTGCCGATGCGCCCTGCGCCGAGCAGGCCGAAACGAACCGTCATTCCTCGTCCTCTTGCTTGCCTTTGGTGATCGCGAGACCCTACTCGGGATAGGCGCCCTCGACGTGCTGGTCGTAGTCGATGACGGCGCCGGTCATCACCCCGGCCTCGGGCGCCAGCAGGTAGCTCGCGAGCCCCGCCACCTCGGCCGGCTTCACGAGCTGGCCGAACGGCTGCGCCGCCTCGGCCTTCGCCAGCCAGTCGTCGCCCGCGCCGTGCCAGCGCCGCTGCGTCGCGTCCTCGCCCTCGGTGTCCATCCAGCCGCAGGCGATGCCGTTGAAGCGGATCCGGTCGCGGCGGTGCGCCTGCGCGAGGTTCCGGGTCAGCGCCGCCAGCGCCGCCTTCGACGCGGTATAGGGCGCGAGGAACGACTGGCCGCAGTGGATCACCATCGAGAGGATGTTGACGACGGACGCGGGCTCGCGCCGCGCCAGCGCGTGCTCCGCGAAGCGCTGCATCACGAAGAACGGCCCGCGAGCGTTGGTGTCCATGAGCTTCGCCCAGATCTCGGGCGTGGTATCGAGGAGCCCGCCGCGATCGCAGGCGGCGGCGGCGTTGACGAGAGCATTGGCGCCGCCCATCGCCGCGGCCGCCTCGTCGACGAGGCGGAAGCAGTCCTCGATCTGCGCAAGGTCGGCGCGGATGAACTGCGCGGTGGCGCCGGCGGCGGCGAGCTCGTCGACCGCGGCGGCGCCCTTGAGCTCGTCGCGGCCGGCGAGCACCACCTGGGCCGCGCCTTCCGCGACCAGCCGCCGGGCGATGGCGAGGCCGAGGCCCTGACCGCCACCGGTGACGATGGCGCGGGTTCCGGCGTGGCGAGCGGTGCGTGCGTCGAGCATCAGACCTTCTTCACTCGCTTCTTCTGCCGGTAGACGTCGAGGACGACCGCGGCGACGATGATGATGCCCTTGACGATCTCCTGATAGTAGGCGTCGATCCTGAGGAAGGTGAAGCCCGAGGTCATCACGCCGAGGATCACCGTGCCGATCACCGTGCCGGTGATGCGGCCCTGGCCGCCGGCGAGCGAGGTACCGCCGATCACGGTGGCGGCGATGGCGTCGAGCTCGTACATCATCCCCATGCCGGCCTGCGCGGTCTGGGCGCGAGCGGCGGTGACGATGCCGGCGAGGCCGGCGAGCGTGCCGGCGATGGCGTACACCTTGATGAGGTGGCTGCCGACGTTGATGCCCGAGACGCGCGCCGCCTGCGGATTGGCGCCGATCGCATAGGTGAACTTGCCGTAGCGGGTGTAGCGAAGCGCGATGTGGAAGATGAGCGCGACCACGAGGAAGATCACCACCGGCCAGATGCCCGAGCCGATCTTCGCGAAGCTCTCGGTCGGGAACGAGATCGGCTGGCCCTTGGTGTACCACTTGGCGACGCCGCGGGCGGTCACCATCATGCCGAGGGTGGCGATGAACGGCGGGATGCCGGTCCAGGCGATCAACGCCCCGTTGACGAGCCCGGCGAGGAGCCCGATGCCGAGCCCGACCACCACCGGCACGAGGACCGGCAGGTCGGTCAGCGCGGGGTAGACGGCGCGCGCATAGGTCGACACCTGGGCAAAGCTCATCGCGATCATCGCCGTCATCGCCACCACCGAGCCCGAGCTGAGGTCGATGCCGCCGGTGATGATGACCTGGGTCACGCCGACGGCGATGATGCCGATGACGCTCACCTGCAGGATCATGATGGTGAGCCGCTGCGAGTTGGCGAGGAAGCTCTGGCCCTGGAAGATCCAGCCGAGGATCTCGAAGACCGCCGCCACCAGCACCAGGATCGACAGGATGTTGACCTCGGGCGGCACGCGGCGGGTCCGTTCCGGCGGCGCGAGGCTCGCGGTGTCCACGTCGTGCTGGCTTGCCATGTGCGTTTCCCCCTGGAGCCGCCCTGCCGTCAGCGGGCGGCGAGTTCCATGATCTTCACCTGGTCGGCTTCCGCGCGGTCGAGGATGCCGGTCTGGTGTCCCTCGTGCATGACGAGGATGCGGTCGGACATTCCGAGCACTTCGGGAAGCTCCGACGAGATCATGACGACCGCCACGCCCTCGCCAGCGAGTCGCGAGATCAGCCGGTGGATCTCGGCCTTCGCGCCGACGTCGATGCCGCGCGTCGGCTCGTCGAGGATCAGGATCTTCGGCCGGGTCAGCAGCCAGCGCGCGATCAGCACCTTCTGCTGGTTGCCGCCCGAGAGGTTCTCGACCCGCTCGTAGAGCGTCGGCGTCTTGATCCGCAGCGCCGCCCGCATCTCCTCGCAGCGGCGGTTGACCGCCGCCTGGTCGACGAAGCCCATCCTGACGTGGCTCTCCTGCAGCACCGCCATCTGCATGTTCTCGAGCACCTCGAGGATCAGGAAGAGCCCGGTCTCCTTGCGGTCCTCGGTCAGGAACGCCATGCCGTGGCGCATGGCGTCGACCGGCGAGGCGATGCGCACCGCCTCGCCGCGGATGCGGATGCTGCCCGAGGCCGCGGGCGTGACGCCGAAGAGCGCCTCGGCGACGTTCGATCGCCCGGAGCCGACCAGGCCGGCGAAGCCGAGGATCTCGCCCGCGCGCACCGTGAAGCTCAGGCTCTCGAAGACGCCGGGCAGCGTCAGGTCGCTGACCTCGAGCACGGTCTCGCCGATCGGCACCGTCTCCTTCGGGAACAGGTTGGTGATCTCGCGGCCGACCATCATGCGGATGATGTCGTCGCGGGTCACGTCGGTGGAGGCGTGGGTGCCGATGTAGCGACCATCGCGGAACACCGAGAACTCGTCGGCGATCTCGAAGAGCTCGTTCATCTTGTGGGTGATGTAGACGATGCCGATGCCCTGCGCGCGCAGGTCGCGGATGATCTCGAAGAGGTGGGCGACCTCGGTCTCGGTGAGCGCGCTCGTCGGCTCGTCCATGATGAGCACGTCGCTGTCATAGCTGACCGCCTTGGCGATCTCCACCATCTGCCGCGCGGCGACGGTGAGGGTGCGGACCTCGACCTCGGGGCTGATCCGGATGTTGAGCCGCTGGAACAGCTCGCGGGTCATCCGGCTCATCTCGCGGTGGTCGATGAGGCCAAAGGCGTTCTTCGGCTCGCGGCGGATCCAGATGTTCTCGGCGACGGTCATGAACGGCATCAGGTTCAGCTCCTGATGGATCATGGCGATGCCGCGCTCGAGCGCGTCGAGCGGGCCTTTCAGCGTCACCTCCTCGCCGCGCAGCCGCACCCGGCCGCGGTCGGGGGTGTAGATGCCGGCGATGATCTTCATCAGCGTCGACTTGCCCGCGCCGTTCTCGCCCATCAGCGCGTGCACGGTGCCGGCGCGGATCTTCAGCTGGACGTCGTCGAGGGCGACGACGCCGGGGAACTCCTTGCGCACGCCCTCAACGGCGAGCACCTCCTCGCCCATGCGGGCCTTGTGGCGCTCGATGGCGGCTCTGAGCCTCGCGTTGACCTGCATGTTCCCCTCCCCATCGCCACCGGGTCGCGCTCCGGCGGCCTCCGGTGCTCAGGTCGTCCTCGCAGCGGCCCGCCGGCGTCTATCCGCGCCGGGATCGTGTTGGCGAGAAGGCTGCGGATCGGTCTGCCCATGGAAGCCCGGCATGGCTCTTCCTCGAGGCTCGGATCGTCGGGCATCCGGCCGCGGGCGCGTCACGCCCGCGGCCGGATGCGGGTCAGTTCATCTTCTGATACTTGTCGAGGTTCGCCGGAGTGACGAGCTCGAACGGGATGAACACCTTCTGCTCGACCTTTTCGCCCTTGGCGAGCGCGAGCGCCGCGTCGAGCGCGCCCTTGCCCTGCCCGGCCGCGTTCTGGAACACGGTGACGTCGAGATCGCCCGCCGCCATCGCCGCCAGCGCGTCCTGCGTCGCGTCCACGCCGCCGATCACCACCGACTTCATGTCGACGCCCGCGGCCTTCAGCGCCTGGATCGCGCCGATCGCCATCTCGTCGTTGTTGGAGACGACCGCGTCGAACTTGGTGCCGGCCGACAGCCAGTTGGTCATCATGTCCGAGCCCTGGGTACGCGACCAGTTGGCGGTCTGCTCCTCGGCGATCTTCATGAACTTGCAGTCGTCGGTGGCGATCACGTCGTGGATGTCCTGGGTGCGCTGCCGCGCCGCCTGGTTCGACAGCTCGCCCATCAGCACGAGAATGCTGGCGCCGTCCTTGTCCTTGCCCTCGGCCTTGAGGAGCCGGCACACCTCCTGGGTCTCGAGCGTCCCCGACTCCTTCTCGTCGGAGGCGACGAAGGCCTGGTTGTCGGGCAGGTCGTCGAGGTTGACCGGCTGGCGGTTCACGAAGACGAGCGGGATGTTGGCGTCCTTGGCGGCCTGCGTCATCGCCACCGTGGCGTCGGTGTCGACCGGGTTCACGATGATCGCGTCGACCCCGCCGGCGATGAAGTTCTGGATCTGGTTGAGCTGCTTGCCCACGTCGTTCTGGGCGTCCTCGACCTGGAGGGTCACCCCGTCGAGGGTCTTGGCGTAGTCCTGCATCCCGTTCCGGAGCACGGTCAGGAAGTTGTCGTCGAAGAGCGCCATCGAGACGCCGACGTTGGCCGCCATCGCGCCCTCGGCCAGCACGCACGCGAGCGCGGCGCCCGCAAGCAGTTTCCTCATGATCCTTGTCTTCCTCCGCTGCGGGCGCCCGGGGCGCGCCCTCGCACTTGACCCGGGAGTGCGCCGGGTCTGCGCCCGGCCGTTCGCTTGTCGCTCGCCGGCACATGGAACGTTGCGTGCCGCTTGGCGACATTTCAGAATTTTTATTCCATTCGCGCCCTCGCCGTCAAGCGGCATTGCGTCGGTCGCTCGTTGGTCACGGGCGGCCGGCTCAGGCGGTCGCCACGCTGACGCCGTCGGCGACGCGCGCCATGCTGTCGCGGAGCGCCACCGCGGGATCGGCGAGCGCCTGCACCTCCGCCGCGAACGGCTCGAACGAAAGGTATCCGCCATAGCCGCCGGCACGAAGCGCCCGGATCTGCTCGACGTTCCCGAGCCGGTCGCGCTCGGTGACGAGCACCCGGTCGGCATCGCGCATCGCGGCGACGGCCAGGTCGGGGGCATCAACGCCCGAGATGTGCACGAGCCCGGTCAATGCGGGGAAGATCGCCGCCTCGCCGGCGAGAGCATGGTGGAAGGTGTCGTGCACCAACCGGAACACGGCCGTGCCGCCGACCGCCTCGATCGCCGCCACCGCGTCCGACTTGCGCCGGAGCGAGCAGGTCTCGAAGCCGAGCGGCTCGACGAGGCCGAGAAGCCGGCGCCCCTGGAGAATCGCCCTGAGTCCCTCGAGCGCGGCGTTGAGCCGGTCCGGGCGGATGCCGTCGTTGCACGGCACGAGCACCAGCGCCTCGGCGCCGCACGCGCTCGCGTAGTCGGCGAGCGCCACCGCCTCGTTGGCGCGCGCGGCGCGCCAGTCGTCGAACCGCTGCAGCGCGTTGATCGACAGGATCCGCACGCCGGCCGCGGCGGCGAGGCGGCGGATCTCGGCCGGCGGCGTGCCGTCGAGGATGGCGGTGCCGGCGAGATCGTTGCGGATCTCCACCGCATCGAGCCCAAGCCCGCGCGCGAGGTCGAAAAAGGCCTTCGGCCCGAGCCGCGGGGCGGTCATGTGGTTCAGCGCAAAGCGCAGCGCGGGTTGCGGCATGGTGTCTCCTCCCGTGGGCGCACGCGGGCGCGATTCGGAGCGCGCGTCGGCACTCCGCCAAAGATCACCACGTTGCCGCTGCAATTCAAAGCGGCGGCTGCGAAACGGGCGCCAACCAGCGCCTTGATAGATGATGCGAGCTTCTATCATTGTCTCGCTTGAGCGCCCCGGGCGCGAGCGGTATCAGCCCACCGCCGGCATCGTCGCGCGCCGATTGCCCGGCCGATCGCCAGAGGGGGACCGCACGACATGGCCTGGATCCGCGCCTGCTCCACCGACGACATCGACGCGGAGGACGTCGCCCGCTTCGACCACGACGGCCGCACCTTCGCGATCTACCACAGCCCCGAGGGCGCGTTCTTCGCCACCGACGGCCTCTGCACCCACGAGCAGGTCCACCTCGCCGACGGGCTGGTGATGGACCACATCATCGAGTGCCCCAAGCACAACGGCCGCTTCGACTACACCACCGGCGCCGCCAAGGGCGCGCCGGTGTGCGTCAATCTCGCCACCTACAAGGTGAAGGTCGAGGGCGACGACGTGCTGATCGAGATCTGACGGCCATGGGCGGCTCCGCGGCCGAGCGCGGCATGGTCATCGTCGGCGCCGGTGAATGCGGCACCCGCGCGGCGCTGGCGCTGCGCGAGGCCGGATGGCGGGGAAAGGTGACGCTCGTCGGCGCCGAGACGCACCCGCCCTACGAGCGCCCGCCGCTCTCCAAGGACGCGATCCTTTCGGAGACGCCGGTCGCGAAGGCCATAGCCGGCGCAGGCGACCTGACCGCGGCGGGCATCGACTTCCGTCCCGGCGTGCGCGTCGCGGCGATCGACCGCCCCGCGCGCGAGGTCGTGCTCGAGGGCGGCTGCCGGCTCCCCTATGCGCGCCTGCTCCTCGCCACCGGCGCACAGCCGCGCACCCTGGCGCTGCCGGGTGCCTCTGGGGAGAACGTCGCGATGCTGCGCGGGCTCGACGACGCGGCGCGGATCCGCGCGGCGCTCGGCCCTGGCCAGCGGCTGGCGATCATCGGCGGCGGCTTCATCGGCCTCGAGCTTGCCGCCTCCGCGCGCAGGCTCGGCACCGACGTGACGGTGGTCGAGGCGCTGCCGCGGCTCCTCAGCCGCTGCGTGCCGGCCGAGATCGCCGCCGGCCTCGAGGCGCGCCACCGTGCCGAAGGCGTCGGCTTCGTCCTCAACGCGCGCATCGCCGCGATCACGGCCCTGGGCGTCGAGCTCGCCGACGGCAGCTGCATCGCCGCCGACTTGGTGCTGGTCGGCATTGGCGCCGCGCCCGACACCACCCTCGCCGCCGCCGCCGGGCTCGCCGTCGAGAACGGCATCGCCGTCGACGACCGCCTCGCCACCGAGGATCCCTCGATCTTCGCCGCCGGCGACTGCTGCTCCTTCCCGCATCCGCACTACGCCGGTCGGCGGGTGCGGCTCGAATCCTGGCGCAGCGCTCAGGAGCAGGGGACGCTCGCCGCACGCAACATGCTCGGGATGAACGAGGTGCTGGCGGCGGTGCCGTGGTTCTGGTCGGACCAGTACGACCTGACGCTGCAGATCGCCGGCCTCGCCGAGGGCGCGGCCACCACGGTGCGGCGGCCGGTCGGCGAGGACGGCTTCGTGCTGTTCCACATCGCGCCCGACGGGCGCCTCCTCGCGGCGAGCGGCATCGCCCGCGGCAACGCCGTCGCCAGGGATATCCGCCTCGCCGAGATGATGATCGCCCGCGGCCTTTGCCCCGACCCGGCGGCGCTGGCCTCCCCCGCGACCAGCCTCAAGAAGCTTCTCGCCGCCTGACGCTTGCGCCGGCCGCACGGCCGCGCCATCCTCGTCGTCCACCGGGGAGGATTTGCCATGGCCATGGCTCGCTGCGACGACCACAAGCCGAAGGATTCCGAGCACGTGAGCTACGCGCTGCCGCTCGGCTATCCCAATACCGCCGTCACCTGCGACGTGGTCGGCTGCGCCATGCCGGCCCGGCTCTGGCTCGACGCCGACGAGCGCAAGGCCTTCCTCGCCGGCGAGCGCCTGTTCACCATCCCGGGCGGCGCCAAGATCCGCGTCGCCGACGACCTCTTTCCAAACTGAGGCCGCATCTGAGCCGGCCGCCGGCGCTCAGCCCGCCGCGGCTGGCTCGAAATTCATCGCCACGCCGTTGATGCAGTAGCGCAGGTGCGTCGGCGGCGGGCCGTCCTCGAAGACGTGGCCGAGGTGGCTGCCGCAGGTCGCGCAATGCACCTCGGTGCGCACCATCCCGTGGCTCACGTCGCGCGAGGTCTCGACCGCGCCCGGCACCGGCTCGTTGAAGCTCGGCCAGCCGGTGCCGCTCTCGAACTTCACGTCCGCCGCGAAGAGCGTCGCGCCGCAGCCGGCGCAGGTGAAGGTGCCCGGCCGCTTCTCGTGCAGGAGCGCGCAGCTCCCCGGCCGCTCGGTGCCGTGGCCACGCATCACCGCGTACTGCTCGGGCGTCAGCAGCCGGCGCCATTCCTCGTCGGTGCGGGTGATCTTGTAGTCGGTTTTCTGCATTTGCCTCGTCTCCGGTGCGTTCCCGTCGGATATGGGGTCGGCGGCGGCGCCTGTCGATGTGCCTGAGGGTACGAAGGCGCCGTTCTCGACGGATTCGGGGCGGGCACCGGTCTTGCGCCCGGCGCCTACGCGGTCGCATCCTCGAGCGACACCCAGATCGGCACGTGATCCGACGGCTTCTCGCGCGAGCGCACCTCGGCGTCGATGCCGCAGGTCTCCAGCCGGTCGGCCGCCTGCGGCGTCAGGAGCACGTGGTCGATCCGGATGCCCCAGTTCTTCTGCAGCGCCCCGGCCTGGTAGTCCCAGAAGGTGTAGACGCCGGGGCTGCGGTCGACGGCGCGCAGCGCGTCGGTCAGGCCGAGGTTGACGAGCCGCCGGAACGCGGTCCGTGTCGGCGGCAGGAACAGCGCGTCCTTGCGCCACAGCGCCGGGTTCCAGCAGTCCTCGTCCTGCGGGATCACGTTGAAGTCGCCGAGCACCACCGCGGTCTCCTCGGACGCGATGAGCGCCGCGGCGCGCGCCTCGAGCCGCGTCATCCACGCGAGCTTGTAGTCGTACTTCGGCCCCGGCGCCGGGTTGCCGTTCGGCAGGTAGAGGCCGCAGATCCGCACGCCGCCGACGCGCGCCTCGATCCAGCGCGCCTGCTCGTCGGAGGGATCGCCCGGCAGGCCGCGGCGCACGTCCTCGACCGGCAGCCGCGACAAGAGCGCGACGCCGTTTAAGCCCTTCTGCCCGTGCGTCTCGACGCGGTAGCCAAGCTCCTCGATCTCGAGCCGCGGGAACTGGTCGTCGGTGGACTTGATCTCCTGCAGCGCCACCACGTCGGCGTTGGCGCCGCGCAACCAGTCGAGGAACGCCGGCAGCCGCGCCTTGATGCCGTTGATGTTGAAGGATGCGATCTTCATCGCGCCGGACGCTAGTCGCTTGCGCCGCCGGCCGCAACCGCACCCGTCGGCCCGCTCCGGGCGCGGCCCAGGTCCCCGTCGCGACGGAACCCGCGTTGGCGGGCTCGCGAGACGCAAGGCCCGACGATCATTCACGAAAACGTCTCCATCTGCACGCTTGCCACGGAAACCACGCGGGATGTAGTTTGCGCGCGGTGGTGCCGCAGCGCCGAAACCCCGGCGCGGCCGCGACGACGGCGCGAAGGAGGCTTAATGCTGCAATGCACGCACATGCCCGGCTTCATCCGGCATCCGGGCGGGCTGCGCGACCACCCCGCGCTGGTGCTGAACGCCGATTTCCGACCACTCTCGTACCTGCCGCTGTCGCTCTGGCCGTGGCAGGAGGCGGTGAAGGCCGCGGTGCTCGACCGGGTGGCGGTGGTCGCGGAATACGACGCGGTGGTGCACTCGCCCTCGGTGGCCTTCCGCATCCCCTCGGTGGTGGTGCTGAAGGAATACGTCCGGCCCGCGCGCAGCAGCGCCTTCACCCGCTTCAACCTGTTCCTGCGCGACGAGTTCACCTGCCAGTATTGCGGCAACCGCGATCACCTGACCTTCGACCACATCCTGCCGCGGTCCCGGGGCGGCCGCAGCACGTGGGAGAACGTCGTCGCCGCCTGCGGGCCGTGCAACCTGCGCAAGGGCTCGCGGACGCTGAAGCAGGCGGGAATGAGCCTGCGCCGCAAGCCGGTTCGGCCGACGCCGGAGCAGCTGCAGAACATCGGGCGCAAGTTCCCGCCCAACCACCTGCACGTGAGCTGGATGGATTACCTCTACTGGGATGCCGAGCTCGAGGCATAGGCGCGGAACCAGAGCGCCGCGATCCCGAGCGACAGGATCGCGTTCCAGCCCGCCATCGAGATGCCGAGGAAGCTCCAGGCGACCGCGTCGCAGAGCACAACCGGCGTCGCGAGGATCTGGTCGAGCAGCGCCCCCGCCGCCACGTCGCCGCCAGGCGCGGGCGCCGTGCAGGTCTCCGGCCCCGGCCACCACCCGAGCTCGACGCCGGCGTGATAGAGCGCGATGCCGGCGCCGACGAGCACCACGAGCCCGGCGACGAGCGCGAGGCCGCGCCACTGCATCACGAGCACCAGGAGCCCGAGCACCACGGCGATGCCATGCGGCCAGCGCTGCAGGATGCAGAGATGGCAGGGCGCGAGCCCGCCGACATATTGGAAGGCGAAGGCGCCGAGGAGCAGCGCCAGCGACAAGAGCGTCGGCCCGAGCGCGCGGAGCTGCAACGCGCTCATCGCACCATCCCGACGAGGACGAAGCCGCCGACCAGCGCCGCCATGGCGAGGCTGAAGACGAGGCTCAGCCGGCGCTCGATGAAGTCGCGGATCGGCTCGCCGAAGCGCCAGAGCAGCCCGGCGATCAGGAAGAAGCGGATGCTGCGCGAGATCAGCGCCGAGATCGCGAAGGTCGCCAGCGGGAAATGAAATGCGCCGCTCGCGATGGTCACGAGCTTGAACGGGATCGGCGTCGCGCCCTTGATGATGATGAGCCAGGCGCCCCATTCGGCATAGAGCGCCTTCAGCGCGTCGAACTTGTCGACGACGCCGTAGAAGCGCAGCACCGGCAGCCCGATCGCATCGAAGGCGTAATAGCCGATCGCATAGCCGAGAAAGCCGCCGATGACTGAGCTCACCGTGCAGATCGCCGCCAGCCGCCAGGCGCTGCGCCGGTCGGCCAGGATCATCGGGATGAGCAGCGCGTCGGGCGGGATCGGAAAGATCGAGCTTTCGACGAAGCTGACCACCGCCAGCGCCCAGAGCGCGTGGCGCGACGCGGCCAGCGACAGCGTCCAGTCGTAGACCCGTCGTAGCACTTGTTTCAGACCTTTGCGCGAGGGTGCTCCCTGACAACACGGGGAGCACCGGCGCGTCAAGGCCGATCGCGGGCTCCCTCGCGGGACCGGGAGCGCCATGCCGCAGACGAGCCATCCGCCGAGCCGACCGCACGCCGTGGCGCTGCCCGCCGCGGCGCTCGCCACCCTGGCGGTCGCGGTCTTCGCGGTCTTCACCTGGGCCGCCGCCCGCTTCGCCCCCGAGGCCCCTGCCCCGACCGCGGCACCGTCGAGCGCCGAGGCGATCGCCCGCCGCACCGAGGCGGCTTTCGCCGACGCCACGGCGACGATGAGCCGCGGCGGCGACCGCGCAAGGGTCGTCGTCTTCCGCGGTGCCACGAGCTCCGCCTGCGTCACGGGCGCCACCGGCCGCGGGCCGTTCTACTGCCCCGACGATCGGGTCGCGGCCTTCGACCTCGACTATCTCGAGGCGCTGGCCGCGCGGCTCGGGGCGGATGCCGACCTCGGCATCGCGCTCGTCGCCGGGCGGCTCGCCGCCGAGCACGCGCAGCAGCAGGTCGGCATCCTCGACGCTGCAGCGCTCAACCTGCTCGGTGCCCGCCGCGCGCGGCGCGCCGAGGCGCTGGCCGCGCTGGCGCTGCAGGCCGACTGCATGGCGGGGGCGTGGGCGGCGGCGGCGGAGCCGAGGCTCGGCACCGTCCCCCCGGGCTTCTACGGCCGGCTCGTCTGGTCGGCGCGCAACGTCGCCGACGCCCTCGCCGCCGCGGGCCACGCGGTCCCGGCCGAGATCGACAGCTTCGCGGTCGCCGACCGCAACGCGCGCGGCGCGGCCTTCGAGAACGGCCATGCCGCGCGATCGCCCGCCGCCTGCGCGCTGCCCGCCGGCATCATCGACTGAGGCCGGTCAGCCGCGGTCGCGCGCCAGCGGCTCCAGCGATCCGCGCCGCGGCGTGCCGTCCGGCTGCACCGGCAGCGGCAGCGTCTGGCAGGTGCCCGCCGGCACCCACATCCAGGCGTTTCCCTGATAGTCGACGGTGCTCTTGCCGGCGCCCGCGGCGAGGCCGTCGTTCTTGCCTGCCGGGGCGACGCCGAAGCACGCCTCCCGCTCCGCGGCCCATGCCGCAGGCGGAACGAGCACCAGCACCGCCAGCATCGCAACCAGGTATCGCATCGCCTCGCTCCTCCGCGGCCGGCGAGGACCAGGGTCCGCCGCGCGTGCGGCTATCTGGGCGCGCCCCGGCTCGGCAGCAACCCCGCCCTGCGCGATCGGCACGCGGGTGCGGCAGAACCGCCACGGGAACCGCTTTCGCGCTGGCCGCGTTTCGCCGACGACGCCGCGATGGGAAGGTGGAACCGATGGCGCTCGAGACCTATCGGCAGAAGCGCGACTTCGCGACGACCGACGAGCCCGCTGGCAGCGACCGACGCGGCCAGGGCGACGCCTTCGTCGTGCAGAAGCACGCGGCGCGCCGGCTCCATTACGACTTTCGCCTCGAGATCGGCGACGTGCTGGCGAGCTGGGCGGTCACGCGCGGCCCGAGCCTCGTTCCCGGCGAGAAGCGGCTTGCGGTGCACGTCGAGGACCACCCGCTCGACTACGCCGACTTCGAGGGCACGATCCCCAAGGGCCAGTACGGCGGCGGCGAGGTCATCGTCTGGGACCGCGGCCGCTGGATCCCGGAGGGCGACCCGGCGAAGGGGCTGGCGAAGGGCCACCTCGACTTCACGCTCGAGGGCGCCAAGCTCAAGGGCCGCTGGCACCTGGTGCGCATGGGCGCGCGCCGCGGCGAGAAGCGCGAGAACTGGCTGCTCATCAAGGGCGGCGACGACGAGGCGCGCGACGCGGACGACCCCGACATTCTGGAGACGGCACCCGCCTCGGTCATTACCGGCCGCACCATTGAGGACATTGCCGCCGGCCGCCCGGCGCCGCCGGCGCCGAAGGCACGCAGGAGGAAGCCGTCGGAGAAGCCGGGCAAGGACCCCTTCCCCGGCTTCGTGCCGCCGGCGCTCGCCACGCTCAAGCCGAACCCGCCGCAGGGGCCGCAGTGGCTGCACGAGATCAAGTTCGACGGCTACCGGCTGGAGGCGCAGCTCCGCGCCGGCAAGGTGCGCCTGCTCACCCGCAGCGGGCAGGACTGGACGGAGAAGTTCGCGGGCGCCGTCACCGAGGCCCTGGCCGCACTGCCCGTCCGGGCGGCCATTCTCGACGGCGAGCTGGTGGTCGAGGGCGCCAACGGCGCGTCGGACTTCCCGGCACTGCAGGCGGACCTCTCGGCCGGGCGCCGCGACCGCTTCCGCTATTACGTCTTCGACCTGCTCTATCTCGAGGGCCGCGACCTGCGCGCGCAGCCGCTCGCCGAACGTCGGGCGGCGCTGGCGCGGCTCCTCGACGGCGCGCCCGACGCGCTGCGCGTGAGCGAGGCCTTCGAGGCCGACGGCGAGGTGGTGCTGTCGCACGCCTGCCGCCTCAGCCTCGAGGGGCTGGTCTCCAAGCGCCGTGACGGTGGCTATCCCGCCGGGCGCACCGGCGCCTGGATCAAGTCGAAGTGCTCGTCGCGTCAGGAGTTCGTGATCGCGGGGTTCGTCCCTTCGACCGTGGCGCGCGACATGGTGGGCTCGCTCGCGCTCGGCTACTGGCAGGACGGGGCGCTGGTCTACGCCGGCCGCGTCGGCACCGGCTTCTCCAACGCCGTCGCCCGCGACCTCCACGCGCGGCTCGCGCCGCTCGCCCGCAAGTCGCCGCCATTCGCCGGAAAGCTCGACGCCGATGCGCGGCGCGGCGTGACCTGGGTCAAGCCCGAGCTGGTCGCCGAGGTGGAATTCCGCGCCTGGACCGCCGACCACATCCTCCGCCACGCCTCGTTCCGCGGCCTGCGCGAGGACAAGCCGGCGCGCGAGATCGTCCGCGAGGCCGAGGCCGAGCACCCCGCGCCGACGCCGCGCCCGAAGGTGAAGCTCACCCACCCCGACCGCATTCTCTGGCCCGACGCCGGCGTGACCAAGGAAGGCCTCGCCGAATACTATGCCGAGGTCTGGCCACGCATGGCGCCGCTCGTCGTCAACCGTCCCGTCGCGCTGCTGCGCTGCCCGAGCGGGGCCGAAGCGCAGTGCTTCTTCGCCAAGCACGCGTGGAAGGGCATGGCGAAGGAGGTCCTGACCTTCCACGATCCGGAGGGTGACGAGGGCGAAGGCCCGCTCGTCGCCATCGACGACCTGCCCGGCCTCATCGGGCTGGTGCAGGGCGCCGCGCTCGAGATCCACGGCTGGCAGTCGACGCTCGACGACCTCGAGCATCCCGACCAGATCGTCATGGACCTCGACCCCGGCGAGGGCGTGCCGTGGGAGGCGACGCTCGCCGCCGCCGAGGAGGTGCGCCGGCGGCTGGAGGACGCGGGGCTCGCGGCCTTCGTCAAGACCTCGGGCGGGAAGGGCCTGCACGTGGTGGCACCCCTCGCGCCGACCGAGGCGGCCGGATGGGTCGCGGTCAAGGGCTTCGCGGCCGCCATGGCCCGCGCCATGGCCGAGGCCGAGCCCGACCGCTATGTCGCCACCATCAGCAAGGCCAAGCGCACCGGCCGGATCCTCGTCGACTACCTGCGCAACGGCCGCAACAACACCGCGATCGTCCCCTACGGCACCCGCGCCCGCGCCGGGGCGCCGGTCTCGATGCCGCTCGCCTGGGACGAGCTCGGCCCCGAGATCGGGCCGGCGCACTTCACCGTGGCCAACGCCCCCGCCCGGGTCGCCAACACCGCCGACCCGTGGGCCGACTTCCGCCGCGCCGCACGCCCGTTGCCGCGGTGAGCGGCGAGCCGCACGTTCGGGCACATCGGTGCCGCTGCCGACGGATTTGGCGTAAACAAATCCGTCCGCATCCGACCCACTAGGGCGGATGCGCTTACGCTTCCCGAACGCATGCGTTCGCTTCGCGGGCCGGAACTCGCGAGGCCTCAGGCCCCGCTTCGGTCGTCTCGCGCCCGGCCCCTTGCCGCGGGCGCACGCGCCGATAAACCGCAGTCCGTCTAAAGCCCCGCATCCCCGTCGCGGTCATGCCGGTCAGGGTCGAAATCGATGAAGAACCCCCAGCCCGCATAGGCCGCGAGCCCGAGAAAGATCGTCCCCCAGAACGGCGAGCCGGTGGCGAACTCGACGATGCCCCACGCCGCCGGCAGCAGGGTGACGACGATCCGGGTCCAGAGTGGGCGGAACCAGGGGTGGTCGGTATCGAGGAACTTCTTCACCGGCGCGCGCCTCCCTGCAGCCCGACGCTACGGGCGGGGCACCTGCGTTGACAACCCCGGGTGTGCGACTGATCCTGCGACCCGCGCAAACCGCCGGGAGGCAGGACCACAGGATGAGCGACGACCCCTATGCCGCGCTCGGCGTGTCGAAGACCGCGACCCACGACGAGATCCGCAAGGCGTACAAGAAGATCGCCAAGGAGAGCCACCCCGACCTCAACCCCGGCGACCCGAAGGCGGCCGAGCGCTTCAAGGCGGCCTCGGCCGCGCACGACCTGCTCAAGGACCCCGAGCAGCGCGCCCGCTTCGACCGCGGCGAGATCGACGCGAGCGGCCACGAGCGCCCCGAGCAGCGCTTCTACCGCGAGTATGCCGAGGGCCCGGAGGCGACCTATCACACCACCCGCGGCTTCGAGGACTTCGGCGACTATGCCGACATCTTCTCCGACCTGTTCGGCCAGCGCGCGCACGGCGGCGGCGGCGGTGGCGGCCGCGGCGGCCGCGGCGAGGGCATCCGCATGCGCGGCCCCGATGCGCACTATACGCTCGAGGTCGACTTCCTCGAGGCGGCGCGCGGCGCCACCCGGCGCATCACCCTGCCCGGGGGCGGCACGCTCGACGTGACGATCCCCGAAGGCATCGCCGACGGCCAGACGCTGCGGCTGAAGGGCAAGGGCGGCGAGGGCATCGGCGGCGGCGAGCGCGGCGACGCCCTCGTCACCATCATGATAGGCGAGCACCGCTTCTTCCGCCGCGACGGCGAGGACATCCTTCTCGAGCTGCCGATCAGCCTCGACGAGGCGGTGCTCGGTGGCAAGGTCGAGGTGCCGACGATCGACGGAAAGGTGGCGCTCACCATCCCGAAGGGCGCCTCGAGCGGCCGGGTGCTGCGCCTGCGCGGCCGCGGCGTCCGCCGACGCGATCGCACCGGCGACCAGCTCGTCACCCTGCGCATCGTGGCGCCGCCGAAGATCGACGACGAGCTTGCGAGCTTCTTCAAGGGCTGGCGCGCCCGCCACGCCTACAATCCGCGCGAGGGGGTGTTCTGATGGCGCGCTTCTATTCCGAGACCGAGGTGGTCGCCCGCGTCGAGGGCATGACCGTCGCGCGCCTCCGCGCCTTCGTCGCCGCCGACTGCGTGCGGCCGCAGGAGGCGGCGGGCCGGATCGGCTACGGCGAGGCCGACCTCGCACGGCTGCGCCTCGCCGCCGAGCTCGCGCGCGACTTCGACCTCGACCCCGACGCCTCGTCGCTGGTCCTCTCGCTCGTCGACCAGATCCACGGCCTGCGCCACGCGCTGCGCCGGCTCGGCGAGGCGGTCGACGCGGAGCCCGACGAGACCCGCGCCCGCGTCCGCGCCCGGCTGCAAGGCCCGCGCGAGTAGACGCCGCGTCTGCCGGGCGGCAGCCGCTCCCAGGTCGAACGGCTGCAACAGCGGCGCTTCCGCCGGCCGGGATGCCGTCCCAACCTGCCGAAGCGCCGACCCGGAACTCGGGGGCTTCCCCTCCCCGCCCGCGTGGCCTATGTCCGCGCCACACCCGGGATCCGTGGAAATGCGCCGATGAAATTCACCCTCGCCTGGCTCAAGGAGCACCTCGACACCTCCGCCACGCTCGAGGACATCACCTTCGCGCTGACCGACCTCGGCCTCGAGGTCGAGGGCGTGACCGACCCCGCCGCCCGCCTCAGCGCCTTCACCGTCGGCGAGATCCTCGAGGCAGTGCCGCACCCGGACGCCGACAAGCTCCGCGTCTGCCGCGTCGCCACCGCTGACGGCGAGAAGCAGATCGTCTGCGGCGCCCCGAACGCGCGGAAAGGCATCAAGATCGTGGTCTCCAAGCCCGGCGACTACATCCCCGGCATCGACACCACGATCAAGGTCGGCCGGATCCGCGGTGTCGAGAGCCACGGCATGATGCTCTCCGAGCGCGAGATGGAGCTTTCGGACGCCCACGACGGCATCGTCGAGCTGCCGGCCGATGCCCCGGTCGGCGCCCGCTATATCGACGTCGTGCACTTCGACCCGGTGATCGAGATCGCCGTCACCCCGAACCGGCCCGACGCGCTCGGCGTCGCCGGCATCGCCCGCGACCTCGCCGCCCGCGGCCTCGGCCGGCTGACGACCCCCCCGGTCGCGCCGGTGCCCGGCGCCTTCCCCTGCCCGGTCGCGGTCTACCTCGCCCCCGACGTCGCCTCCGAGGCCTGCCCGCTCTTCGTCGGCCGGCTGATCCGCGGCGTCACGAACGGCCCCTCGCCCGCCTGGCTGCAGGAGCGGCTGCGGGCGATCGGCCTCCGCCCGATCTCGGCACTCGTCGACATCACCAACTTCCTCACCTACGACCGCAACCGCCCGCTGCACGTCTTCGACGCCGCCAAGCTCAACGGCCCGATCACCGTGCGCCTCGCCAAGCCCGGCGAGCGGCTGACGGCCCTCGACGGCAAGGACTACGGCTTCGACGGCTCCGAGACCCTGGTCTGCGACGCCGCCGGCCCGGAGGCGATCGGCGGCGTGATCGGCGGCCTGCGCACCGGCTGCTCGGAGGCGACGACCGAGGTCTTCGTCGAGGCGGCGTATTTCGACCCGGTGCGCACCGCCCGCACCGGCCGGCGGCACCGGATCGCCTCCGATGCGCGCTACCGCTTCGAGCGCGGCGTCGACCCGGCGTTCACGCCCGTGGGCATGGAGCTCGCGACGCGGATGATCCTCGAGCTCTGCGGCGGCGAGCCCTCCGACGTGGTGGTCGCCGGCGCCGTGCCGACCTCGCGGCGCAGCTACCGTCTCGACCCCGACCGGGTGACGCGGCTCGTCGGCATGGACATCGCCGCCGCGGAGCAGGTGCGCATCCTCGAGGCGCTCGGCTTCACCATCGACGGCGACCGCGCCGCACCGCCGACCTGGCGCCCCGACGTGCAGGGCGAGGCCGACCTCGTCGAGGAGATCGCCCGCGTCGCGTCGCTGAGCCGCCTCGAGGGCAAGCCGCTCGCCCGGCCCCCGGGCGTTGCGCGGCCGATCCTGACGCCGATGCAGCGCCGCGAGGGCCAGGCGCGGCGGCGCATCGCCGCGCTCGGCTACAACGAGTGCGTGACCTACAGCTTCATCGACGCCGCGGCCGCCGAGCTCTTCGGCGGCGGCGCCGAGGCGGTGCGGCTCGAGAACCCGATCAGCTCGGAGATGAGCCACCTCCGGCCCGACCTGTTGCCGGGCCTCCTGCGCGCCGCCGCCCGCAACCAGGCGCGCGGCTTCCTCGACCTCGCGCTTTTCGAGGTCGGCCCGGTCTTTCCCGGCGGCGAGCCCGGCGAGCAGGCGCTCGGCGCCGCCGGCGTGCGCGTCGGCGCCACGGCCCCGCGCGATCCGCACGGCAGCCGCCGGCCAGTCGACCTCTGGGACGCGCGCGCCGACGCCGAGGCAGCACTCGCCGCCATCGGCGGCCCCGCGGCGCCGATGCTGCGCCGCTCGGCACCGGGCTGGTTCCATCCGGGGCGCTCCGCCGTCCTCTCGCTCGGGCCGAAGCTCGAGCTCGTCGCCTTCGGCGAGCTGCACCCGCGGGTTCTGGCGGCGCTCGACGTCAAGGGGCCGGCCGTCGCCTTCACGCTGCGGCTCGAGGCGCTTCCCTTCCCCAAGGCGCGCGGCGCCACGCGGCCGCCGCTCGTCGTCTCCGACCTGCAGCCGGTCGAGCGCGACTTCGCCTTCGTGCTCGACGCCGGCGTCGAAGCCGAGGCGGTGCTCAGGGCGGCGCGGGCCGCGGACAAGGCGCTGATCGCCGACGTGGCGGTCTTCGACGTCTTCGCTGGCCCGCGGGCCGAGGCGCAGATGGGAGCGGGCCGCAAGTCGCTCGCCATCACCGTGCGGCTGCAACCGACCGCCGCCACGCTGACCGAGGCGGAGATCGAGGCGGTGTCGGCCCGCGTCATCGCCGGCGTCGCCAAGGCAACCGGCGGAGCCTTGCGCGGCTGATCGCGGTTGCCGGCGACAGCGGGGGCCCCTAGCCTTGCCCGGCCGCCGTTTCCGGGCGGCCCGCAAGGAGAGGCAGGGTGCTCAAGGAATTCCGCGACTTCATCGCGCGCGGCAACGTCATGGACCTCGCGGTCGGCATCATCATCGGTGCCGCCTTCACCGCCATCGTCAACAGCCTCGTCAACGACATGATCAATCCGCTGATCGGGCTCCTGACCGGCGGCGTCGACTTCTCGAGCCATGTCGTGCGCATCGGCACGGGCGAGCACGCGGCGACCTTTCGCTGGGGCGCCTTCCTCACGTCGGTCATCAATTTCCTCATCATCGCCTGGGTGGTGTTCCTGCTGGTCAAGGGCATGAACAAGGCCCGCGCCGTCGTCGACACCACCGAGAAGGCGCCCGACACGCCGCCGGGGCCGACGCAGGAGGAGGTGCTGATCGAGATCCGCGATCTCCTGCGCGACCGCGCGCCGCTGCGCTGAGGCGCTTCACCCGGGCCAAGCGAGCGCCAGCGCGAGGCCGCCCACCAGGATCAGGCTCCACGCCCAGACCGCGTCGAGGTCGAGCCAGTTCCGCGTCATGAAGCGCAGGCCCAGCCAGTCGTGCACCGCGAGCGCCAGCGCGCCGCCGGTCGCGACCATGGCGAGCGCGTGCACCGCCGCGACGGCAACGGCAATGCCGATGCCGCGGCGCATGAGCTCGGCCGCCGCAGCATGATCCGCCGCCTCCGCCGGCCCGCAGAGGCCGAGCCAGACCGGCAGCAGCATCAGCCCCGCGCCGTGCGCCAGCGCCACCGCGAAGGCGAAGAGCGCGAGCTGCCCCGGCCGGATCCGTGCCAGCCGCCGCGGGTGGCGCCGCACCAGCAGCCGGAACACGCCGAAGCCCACGACGAGAAGCGCCGCCGCCAGCCGGATTTCGCGCTGCCAGGTGACGAGCGCCAGCACCAGCGCGAACGGCAGCAGAACCGCGAGCATCGCCGCGAAATGCCCGAGCACCAGCGGCCCGAGCGCGCGCACGAGGTCGCGCCGCCCGCGCCCCATCATCCCGGCCGCGACCGCCAGCGGCCAGCCCATCGCCGGGTTGGCGCCGTGGTACAGCCCGCTCAGCACCACCGCGAGCCAGAGGCCCGCGGCGGAGGCGCCGGTCGCCACTCGAGGTCCGCCGGTCAGGCGGAGGGGAAGCAGAAGGAATCCGTCGAGCAGTCGCCGCCCTCGAGCCGGATCTGGTGGCTGCGGTAGCCCTCCGGGAAGCTGACGCGGAAGCGGTCGTCGAGCGTCAGGCCGCCGTCGGGCCCGACGTCGGCCTTCACCATCGCCCCGGCCATGCCCTCGGGATAGAACTGCGCGTCCCAGGTCGAGTAAAGCGAGTTCGTCCAGTAGACCCGCTTGCCGTCGCGGCTGATCTCCACCATCTGCGGCCCGCCGCCGTAGGCCATGCCGCCCGGTCCCTTGTCGCGCCGGGCGATGCCGCCGATCCGGACCGAGCCCGCGAGCCTCGGCGCCATCGGGTCGGTCACGTCGTACTGCCGCATCTCGCCGGTGCCCCAGCAGGACACGTAGAGGAAGCGATCGTCGAGCGAGAGGTCGATGTCGGTGATGAGCGGCGGCACCGCGCCGAAGCCCTTGAGGAGCGGCGGCAGAAGCTCGGCGTCGGCCGGCTCCGGCGGGATCGTCGCGGTCTTCTCGGCGTGGAAGCTGCCGTCGCCCTCGCGCCACCAGGTCCAGATCGATCCCTCGAGGTTCGTCGTGTCGACGACAACGCCGACGAAGCCGTATTCCTTGATCGGGTCGTGCGCAGGTCGCACCTCGAGCGGCATCTGGTGGTTGGCCCCGAGATCGATCGTCTGCAGGTGCGTGCGCCCGCGCAGATCCCAGAAGTGCAGCCGGTGGCCGTACTTGTTCGACAGCAGATCCTCGGGCACCAGCCCGTTCTCGAACTGCGGCGGCAGCGCCCATTCCGAGGAGACCATGTAGTCGCGCGGCAGGTTCCACCAGAAGTCGTAATGCTTGTCCTGCGGCCCGCGGTCGATCTCCCACCTGCCGATGACGTCGAAGGTCACGCAGTCCATGAGGAAGATCCCCGGCGGCCCATCGGTGCCATCGCCGAGGCCGCCGAGCGTCGAGACATAGATGCCCTCGGGCCCGCAGTGCGTGGTGTGCGGACGGGAATAGCCGGTCTTGGCAAAGACTTCCTCCGGCTCGATGATCTTGTGGATCACCGGCGCGCGCGGGTCGGGCTTGGTGTCGATCACGTAGATCCGCGACGAGCGGATCCCCGGCACGATCAGGAAGCGCCGCTCGAGGAAGGCGTGCCCCGACATCGGCCACAGCGCCGAGGAGCAGGCGTTCCAGCCGAAGTGGTGGAACTCGTCGCCCTTGTTCGGCATCGGCAGCACGTGGACGACCGACCCGAAGCTCGCCGAGGCCGGGTCGACGTCGACGACCCCGAGCGCGTCGGGCTGCGAGAAGTCCGGGCTCAGCAGCAGCGTGTAGGCGATCGTCTCCGCCGGCGCCTGCATCGCGAGCTTCGGCGAGGCGTGAAAGGTCGGATCGAGCTTGGCCATGGCGTCTCCCCCCGGCCCGCCGCTGCCGTGCGGCGCGGGCCGGGCGGGCGCTCCTGCGGTTCGGTGCCGCGATCTTGAAGAGTGCGCCTCCCGCCGCAGCGAGGCAATCCTCAACCTCGGGCGCAAGCGGCGGGAGCGCGGCCCTTGCGCGCGGCAGGGATCCGCCTTCTGATGGCCCGTCCGCGGCGCTGCAACGCGACGGCGTCGGCCTTCGCGGCCTGACCATGGGAGAACTGCCAATGAGTGCCGAGATGCATCGCGGATCCTGCCATTGCGGCGCCGTCGCCTTCGAGGCGACCCTCGACGTCTCGAAGCCGGTCGCCTGCAACTGCTCGCGCTGCCAGCGGCTCGGCGCGCTTCTCGCCTTCGCGCCGCGCGCCGACTTCCGGCTCTTGCGCGGCGAGGACATGCTGACCGAATACCGCTTCAACACCGGCAAGATCGCGCACACGTTCTGCCGCACCTGCGGCATCCAGTGCTTCTCGTTCGGCGACGCGCCCGACGGCACGCCGATGGTGGCGGTCAACGTCAACTGCCTCGAGGACGTCGACCCGCGTTTGCTCGCCTTCGTCGTCCACGACGGCCGCGCCGCCTGACCCATGCAGCCGGCCGAGCCGGCGCCCCTCCCGGCCGGAGCCCGCCCCATGTCGATCGCGATCCCGGTGCTGGTCCTGGTGGCGTACGGCTATGCGCTCCTCGTCTGGCCGGAGTACCGCCTGCCGATGCTCGCCGCCGGCGTGCTGCTCGCCGTCGGGCTCGGGCTCTACTTCTGGCGGCAGGAGCCCGAATCGGAGCGGGCGGCGGAGCGGATCGCGCCCGACGAGCTCGTCTTCGACCAAGTGACGCTGGCGCGCTCCGGCCGTGGCGCGACCCTGAGCGGTCGGGTCACGAACCACTCGCCGCGCTACCGGCTGCGCGAGGTGACGCTCGGCCTCCGGCTTCGCGACTGCGCCGACGCGGCGGTGGCGCCGGCGACCTGCCCGGTCATCGGCGAGTCGCAGGCGATCGCCCGGCCCGACGTGCCGGCCGGACAGATCCGCGCCTTCGCGGCGCATTTCGTCTTCGCCAACGTGCCGCCGATCGCCGGCACGCTGCGCTGGGACTGGAACGTCGCCGCGATCCGCGCCACCGAGTGATGGCCGGCGCCACGGCGCGGCTCAGCCCTTGTGGTCGGGCAACGGCGGGAGCGTCCGAAGGTAGAGGATCACCGCCTCGAGATCGTCCGGCGTCATCCTCGCGAGCCAGGCATAGGGCATCGGCGGCAGCATCCTCGAGCCGTCGGGCCGCACGCCCTCGGTCACCATCCGCGCGATCTCGGCGTCGCTGAACTTCTTGAGCCCGTCCTCGCTCGAGGTCAGGTTGGCCGAGGTCGAGACGCCCCAGGGACCCGTAAACCGGAAGCCGCCCTGCCCGAGGTGGCCATCGTACATCGGCCCTTGCGGCCCCATCGGCGTGTGGCATTCGAGGCAGTGTGCAATCGGACCGGCGAGATAGGCACCGTATTCCGCCGTCGGCCCGCGCGGCACATCGGCGACGTGCTCGACCGGCGGCCCGTAGGCCGGCGGCAGTGGGAAGTGGTAGACCGACTCGGGCACGGTGTGCTCGATCGGTTTCAGTGTCCGCAGGAAGGCGACGATCGCCGCGAGGTCGGTGTCGCTCAGGCGCTTGTAGAGACTGAATGGCATCGGCGGTCCGATCAGCGAGCCGTCCGGGCGAATGCCTTCGCGGATGGCGCGGGCAAGCTCGGCGTCGGACCATTCGGCGACCTCACCCGCCGGCGTGATGTTGGGCGGATAGGCGGTCATCGTCGCGTCGTCGACGACCGGGCCGCCGCCGGCCAGCTCGAGCGCCATGTCGGGCCCGTTCGGGCCCTGCGGCGTGTGGCAGTTGCCGCAGCTCATCGGCCCCCGCACCAGGTACTCGCCGCGCTCGGCCGGCGTCTCCGCCACGGCCACGGTCGCAAGACCGACGCCCGCGACGGCACCGGCCAGCATCCATCTCCTACGCATCTCCCCACCCCTGGCTGGACCGGCAGCACGCGCGGCCCTCGAGACGTGTCCAAGCCGGGGGAGAATACGCCCCTCACCCTCCCTGCGTCCATCCGTCGCAGGACGAGTGAGGGCGTTGCGCAACGCATGCGTTCGCCTGTCGGGCCGCGACTCGCGGGACCGAAGGCCCCGCTTCGGTCGTTGATGGGCGACCTCAGGCGCCGCCGATGTCGCGCTCGATCAGCCGGATCGACCCGGCCTTCACCGCGGCCTGGATCGCCTTCGTCACCTCGATCTGCGCCGACTCGCCTTCCTTGCGCGTGACCTCCATCAGCGCGGCGATCTCCTCGACGTAGCGCTCGGAGAGCCGCCGCGGCAGGTTCTCGAGGATGAAGCCCACGGACGCGCTCGACTGCGCCTGCCCGAGCTTCAGCGCCTTCAGGAGCGTCTCCTCGGCGACGTCGCGCAGCACGCCGGCGACGTCGCGGCCCGAAAGGCGCAGCGCGATGTCGTCGAAGGTGAACATCGTGCGCTGCACGTCCTGGGCGAGCGTCGCGTCCTGCGCCTCGAGAAAGCTCAGGAACCCCTCGCGCACCTCGGTCGAGATGTTGTTCATCAGCCCGGCGATGAGATCCGCCGGCCGGCGCTTCGACAGGTTGCGCTGCAGCACCGACAGGAAGTCGCGCTCGATCGCGCCCTGGATCGCCGCGGCCACCGGCGGATCGAGCGTCGGCACCCGCGAGAGCCGCAGCACCACGCTGCGGGCGAAGCCGCGCTCCAGCCGCTCCAGCACCGTCGCCGCCACCTCCGCGCGCAACTCGCTCAGGACGACCGCGGCAGCCTGCGGGTGCTCGGACTGCAGGAAGACCGCGAGCGTGCCCGGCGGCGTGTCGTTCAGCCGCTCCCAGACGGGCCGGATCTCGCTGCGCCGGCGGCCGTCGAGCAGCCGCTGCACCTCGTCCTCGTCCTCGACCACGGCGGCGAGCAGCTTGCGCGCCGCCTTGGAGCCGCCGGAGAGCTCGGGGCCGGTGGTCAGAAGCTCCAGGAACTCGACGATGATCGCGTCGAGCACCTCCTGCGGGATCTTGCCGAGGCCGCCGATCGCGCGGGCGAAGCGCTCCATCTCGGGCTCGGAGAGCTCGCGCAGGAACCCCGCGGCAAGCTCGGGACCGACCGCGGTCAGGATCACCGCGGCCTTCTCGATCGGCGTCGGCGCGGCGTCGCGGCGGGCGAGCGCCGGGCGCGGCGGCTCGACGGGCTTCGGCAGCCGCGCGCCGGTGGCGTGGACGAGCTCGCCGCTCATGGCGCGTAGCTCCGCACCAGCGCGCCCGCGAGCAGGCTCCAGCCGTCGGCGATGACGAAGAACGCGAGCTTGAACGGCAGCGACACCACCGCCGGCGGCACCATCATCATGCCCATCGACATCAAGACCGCGGCGACGACGAGGTCGATGACGAGGAACGGCAGGAAGATCAGGAAGCCGACCTCGAAGCCGCGCCGGATCTCGCTGAGGAGAAACGCGGGCACCAGCACCGAGAGCGGCGCCGCCGCACCTTCGGCGGTCTCGGCGGCCACATGGCGCTCGGGGGCGGCCTCCTCCAGCATGGTGACGGTCGCGGGGTCGACGCGCCCGGCCATGAAGCCGCGGAACGGCGCCATCACCGGCGCGAAGGCGGCCTCTGGCGGCAGGTCGCCCGCGATCATCGGCGCGATGCCGTCGTCCCACGCCTTGGTGAACACCGGCTCCATCACGAACCAGGTGAGAAAGAGCGCGAGGCTCACGATCATCATGTTGGGCGGCGCCTGCTGCACGCCGAGCGCCTGCCTGAGGATCGACAGCACCGTCACCATGAACGGAAAGCACGTCACCATGATCGCGAGCCCCGGCGCCAGCGAGAGCAGCGTGATGAGCAGGAACAGCTGCACCGTGCGCAGGCTGAACGACTGCCCGCCGCCGAGGTCGATCTGGATCTGCTGCGCCGCCGCTGGCAGCGCCACGAGGCAAAGCCCCGCGGCCACCGCGACGAGAAGCGCGCCAGGGAAAAGGCGCCGGCGCTCATGCTGCCTCCGAGTGATCGCTTCGGAATCCACGCCTTTGGCTGCAAACGCGACGGTGCCGCATCCCCTTCGCGGATTTGGGGTACACAAATCCGCGCGCGCCTGCCTGCCCCTTGGCAGGCGCGATAGTCGCGCCCGCCAGGCAGGCGCGCGCGGATTACCGGCGTCTGGTGCAGCTGCACCCCCCTCGGCTTCCGCGCGTCCCGCGCTCCAGCCGACGGCCCGGCGAACGCATGCGTTCGCCTGTCGGGCCGGGAACTCGCGAGGCAAAGCCTCGCTTGTTGCAGGTTTCGGGTGCCGATCCGATCGTCGGTTCATCCGAACGGTTCGGCCGGATCCGGTATCAGAGGTCATTGGAGAAGTCGGCAACCTCGGTCAGCCGCACCCCGAGCCGGCCCGACTCGTCGCCGAGCTCCTGCAGCTCGCCGCGGGCGATCAGCCGGTCGCCGATGTAGAGCTCGACCGGGTCGTCGATCGAGGAGTCGAGCGTGAGCACCGAGTCGCGCTTGAGCTCGACGAGCTCGCTGACCAGCGGACGCGCCTTGCCGACCGAGATCGTCACCTCGATCGGCACGCCGAGAAAGGCACCACCGCGGGGCTTCGGGCCACGCTCGGGCGCGGGCGCGGCTTCCGTCGCCTCGGGCAGCGCATCATCCGTGCCGTCGGTCATCGTCGTCCCCCTTGCTGTCGCCGAGATGCGCCGCGACGCAGGCGCGGATCTGCGCGGCGCAGGCGTCGAGATCGAGGTGGTCGTAGCCCTGATCCCAGAAGATCTGCGCCTCGCGCGGCAGAAGCTCCGGCGCCGGCTCGAAGCGCGCGACGGCGCCGCGCTCGCCGAGGAGCCGGCCGAGCCGGTCGGCGACCTCGGGCGCGCAGCGGATCCGCGGCACCG
>JBDHSS010000003.1:0-32192 GCA_039808205.1 Paracoccaceae bacterium
TCACCGCGGCCTTCGACGGCGATCCTTCCGCCCGCTCCGCCGTCGCCGCGTGCGCGCAGCACGCCGTCGGTGTTGATGACCGCATCGAGCGCCGAGACCGCCTCGCCCGCGGTCAGCACGATGTGGCCGGCGTTGACCTCGCCGCTGTTGCGCACCGCGCCGGTGCCGGTGACGGCGATCCGCAGCATCCCGTCGCCGGCAAGATCGAGCGTCGCCCGCCGGCCGCCGCCGAGGACGACCGTGCCCTTCGCCGCGACGATGCTGCCGCTGTTCTCGACTCTGTCGCCGACCAGCGCCGCGAGGCCGGCCTCGCGCACGGTGATGGCGCCGCGATTGACGACGTGGCCGCCCGGAGCGTCGCCGCCGAGCCGCAGCCGGCCGTCGCGCGCGAAGCCGGCGGCGTCGACGGTGCGCGTGGTCGCGGTCAGCCCGCCCACGTCGATGCGCGCGCCTTCGGTGAAGAGGACGCCGGCGCCGTTCTGGATCACCACGGTGCCGCGCGCGCGGATCGCGCCCTCGATGACGCTCGGCGCTGCGGTCTGCACCCGGTTCAGCGTCGCCGACCGCCGCCCCGGCTGGTCGAAGACGACGGTATGGTCGCGCGAGACGTCGAAGCGCCGCCAGTCGATCACCGCGCGCCTGGTGGACTGGCGGATGAGCGTGCGGTTGGCGCCCGCGGCGATCCTCGCGGAGCCGGCCGCGACGACGCCGCCCTGCGGCCCCTGCGCTTCCGCCATTCCGGCGAGCCCGAGCGCCAGCAGCGAGACCCCGAGCAGGGCAGTTCCACGGGAGAGGCGCGGGAAGGCGAACGCAAAGGACATGCAAGCACCGGCATTAACAACCTTAGGTTGTATCGCCGCGATTGTCGAAAAAAGCAAGTGGAAAGCCCGCGGCTCGGCACCGCGCCTAGCGCCGTCATTTAGCCATTCGGAAAGCCAAGGCGGCCTAGGGTCGGCGCTCGCGGTGGGGACCGCGTTCGGGGTGGGGAATCGGATGGGGAACCGGCAGGGGGCCGGCCGCACATGGGTGCGGCCACGGCTGTTGATCTGGCTTGCGGTTGCAATGGTCGCGCTGACCGCGCCGTCGCGGGAGATCCGCGCCGGGGCGCGCCTGAAGCCGCTCGACCGGCACGCGGTGGTGCTGAACGGCGCGCTGGTCGGATCGGCCTTCGAGATCGCGGAAGGGCTCGCGGTCACCAACCGGCACGTCGTGCAGGGCCTGCGGCCCGGCGCGCACGTGACGCTCCTCGCCTCCGGGCACAGCCATGCGACGGCAACTGCCGAGCTTCTCGCCACCAGCCCGCGGCTCGACCTCGCGGTGCTGGCGGTGCCGAGCGGCTTCCTGCCGATGGTGCCGGCGGACCCGGCGCGCGCAGCGAGTGGCTTGCGGGTGATCGCCGCCGGGATCGACGCGCGCGAGGGGCCGACGGGGCCGCGATTCGAGACCGAGGGCGTGGTGCTCGAGCCGAGCGCGGAGATCGCCGCCTTCGGCCCCGGCCTGATCGCGCGGCTGCCGGGCGGCCGGCCCGGCTTTTCCGGCGGGCCGCTCTTCGACGAAGAGGGCCGGCTCGTCGGCATGGTCACGGCGCTGCGGCCGGCCCGCGCGCCGGGCGACTCGGGCACGGAGGCCTATGCGCTGCGGGCGGCGGTGGTTCGCGCCGAGGTCGACCGGCTGCTCGCCGGGGGGTTTCGTTCCGGCGGCTAGCATGGCAGATGCTGGCGGCAGAGACCGCGCCCGCCGGAGATGCCGAGATGCCGACCGATCCCGCGACCGGCGACCATGCCGCGTCCGCCGCCGAAAGCGGCCGGTGAGGTGGCGCTCGCGGGAACCAGCGTGGCGGTGGTCGGCGCCGGCATCGGCGGGCTCGCCGCCGCGCTCGCGCTGGCGCGCCGCGGCGCGTCCGTCACCGTGCTGGAGCGCGCCCCGGCGCTGACCGAGGTCGGCGCCGGCCTGCAGCTGGCCCCGAACGGCATCGGGGTCCTCGCCGCGCTCGGGCTCGACCGAGAGGTGGCGGCGCTCGCGACCGACGTCCAGGCGATCGAGCTCCGCGAGCATCGCCACGACCAACTCGTGGCGCGGGTGCCGCTCGGTGCGGCGTGCCGCGCGCGCTATGGCTGGCCCTACTGGCAGGTGCATCGCGCCGACCTGCTCGGCGTGCTCGCTGACGCCGCGGCCGGCGCGGGCGTGACGATCCGGCTCGCGACGCTCGTCGAAAGCGTCGGCGACGCCGACGGCGCGGTGCGGCTCGGAGACGGCGGCCGCCTCGCCGCCGACGTCATCATCGCCGCCGACGGCGTGCGCTCGCGGCTTCGCGCCGCGCTCGGCGGCGGCCCGGCGCGCTTCACCGGCCACATCGCCTGGCGCGGCGTGGTCGATGCGGCAGGCCTCCCCGCGAGCCTAACGCGGAGCGTCGCCTGCGTGCGGATGGGACCGGGCCGCCACCTGGTGAGCTATCCGCTGCGCGGCGCCAGCCTCGTCAACTTCGTCGCCGTCGAGGCGCGCGCCGACTGGGCCGCGGAGGGTTGGACGACCCCGGGCGATCCCGCCGAGCTGCGCCGCGCGTTCGCCGGATGGGGTTGCGACGTCGAGACCCTGCTCGGTCGCGCCGACGCGTGCTTCCTCTGGGGCCTCTTCGGCCACCCGCCGCTTCCCGGCTGGGTCCGCGGCCGCCTCGCGCTGCTCGGCGACGCCTGCCACCCGATGCTGCCGTTCCTCGCGCAAGGGGCGACGATGGCGCTCGAGGACGCCTGGGTGCTCGCCGCCGCGCTCGACGCCGCCGACGATCCGCAAGCCGGACTTGTCGCCTACGCGGCCGCGCGGCGAGACCGCGCCACGCGCGTGCAGCGCGCGTCGGCGCGCAACGCCTGGCTCTACCACATGCGGCCGGGCCTGCGCGCGCCGCTGCACCTCGGCCTCAAGACGGTCTCGGATGCCGCGCCGCAGCTGCTGCTCGGTCGGTTCGACTGGCTTTTCGGCGCCGACGTGTCCAAGACGCACCAACCGATGAACACCCGTCCCGCACCCCTGCACAGGATGCCGAAGCCATGATCGACTCCGCCGTGCTGACCGCCTTCCTGCAGGTCATCATGATCGACCTCGTGCTGGCCGGCGACAACGCGGTCGTGATCGGCATGGCGGCCGCCGGCCTTCCGCCCGAGGTGCGCCGGAAGGCGATCCTGATCGGCATCCTCGCCGCCACCGCGCTCCGGATCTGCTTCGCGCTGATCGCCACCGAGCTTCTCGACATCACCGGCCTCTTGCTCGGCGGCGGCCTCTTGCTGCTCTGGGTCTGCTGGAAGATGTACCAGGAGATCCGCGCCCACGCCGCGGCCGAGAGCGGCGTCGAGGCGATCTCCGACGTCGACCTCAACGCCGACGGCACGATCGCCGGCGGCACCCCGCGCAAGACGCTGCGGCAGGCGGTGATCCAGATCATCGTCGCCGACGTCTCGATGTCGCTCGACAACGTGCTCGCGGTCGCCGGTGCGGCGCACGAGCATCCGATCGTGCTGGTCTTCGGCCTCGGGCTCTCGATCGCGCTCATGGGCCTCGCCGCGGCGTTCATCGCGCGGCTGCTCAACAAGCACCGCTGGATCGCCTGGGTCGGCCTTCTCGTCATCCTCTACGTGGCGCTCAAGATGATCTACGAGGGATGGCTCGACATCGCCGAGCACGGGCTCTCCTGACGGCGGGCTTGGAAAGCGCGGCGGCTGCGCCTAGATCCGCAGGCATGAGAATGCGGGAGAACGCGATGTTCGGACTGCTGAAGAAGAGCGCGATGCCGCCGGCGGGCAAGGCGCTGCCGGGCCGCCCCGACCCGATCGCCACCGCCGAGACGAACTTCGTGACGGGGCGCCCGCTCAAGGGGCCGTTCCCGCCGGGGCTTGCGCAGGCGATGTTCGGCATGGGCTGCTTCTGGGGCGTTGAGCGGCTGTTCTGGAAGCTGCCCGGCGTTTATGCGACGGCGGTCGGCTATGCCGGCGGCGAGACGCCGAACCCGACCTATGCCGAGGTCTGCTCCGGCGAGACCGGGCACGGCGAGGTTGTCCTCGTCACCTACGACCCCAGCGTCATCTCCTACGAGGCGCTGCTCAAGGCGTTCTGGGAGGGCCATGACCCGACCCAAGGCATGCGGCAGGGGAACGACGTCGGCACGCAGTACCGCTCGGGCATCTATCCGTTCACGCCCGATCAGCGCGCGGCGGCGGAGGCCTCGAAGCGGGCGTTCGGCGAGCGGCTGAAGGCGGCGGGCTACGGCGCGGTCACCACCGAGATCGTCGACGCGCCGCCGTTCTACTACGCCGAGGACTATCACCAGCAGTATCTGGCGAAGAACCCCGGCGGCTATTGCGGCCTCGGCGGCACCGGCGTCAGCTGCCCGATCGGCCTCCAGGCTTGAGCCTCCGGCGCGCCAGCGCGGCGATTGCCGGCCGCGCGGCGGCCGAGGCGCTGCGCGACGCGCTCGACGAGCTCGACCCGGCGCCGCTGGCCAGCGACATTCACGACCATGACGACGGCTCGGGGCTCTGGGACGTCGACGGCATCTTCGGCGCGGCGCCAGACGAGGCGGGGCTCGCGCTTCTCGCCGCGCTGCACGGCGCGGGCGACTTCCGCGTCGAGCGGATTGAGGATCGCGACTGGGTGGCGCAGGTCCGCGCCGAGCTGACCCCGGTCGCGGCGGGGCGCTTCATCGTCTACGGCAGCCACGACCGCGACCGCATCGCGGTGAACCGGATCGGCCTCGAGATCGAGGCGGCGCAGGCCTTCGGCACCGGGCATCACGCCACGACCCAAGGCTGCCTCTCCGCGCTCGACCGGCTGGCGCGGCGCGGCTTCGTGGCACGACGCGTCGCCGACATCGGTGGCGGCACCGGAGTGCTGGCGATGGCCGCCTGTCGGCTCTGGCCGGCGAGCGCGGTCGCCGGCGACATCGACCCGGTCGCGACGGCGACGGCGCGCGAGAACGTGGCCGCCAACGGACTTTCCCGCCGCGTCGCGTCGGTCACTGCGGCCGGCTTCCGCCACCCGCAGCTGCGCTCGCGCTTCGACCTGGTGCTCGCGAACATCCTCGCGGGCCCGCTGCGCCGGATGGCGCCGCAGGTCGCGGCGGCGCAGCCGGACGGCGGCGTCGCGGTGCTGTCGGGCATCCTCGCTCGACAGGCGGCCGGCGTGGTCGCCGTCTATCGCGGCTGGGGCTACGTGCGGTCCGACGCGATGACGATCGACGGCTGGACGACGCTTGTCCTGCGCCGCTGAGGCGTCAGGCCGCTCCGGGTGATCGCCTCGGGTTACGGCCGTTCGGGGGCACGCGCGACGGTCGCGCATGCCCTTCGCGGATTTGGGGTACACAAATCCGCCTGCGCCTGCCTGCCGATTGGCAGGCGCGCGCGGATTACCAGCGCCGATGCAGCTGAACGCCCCCCGGCTTCCGCGCATCCTGCTCTCCAGCCGACGCCCGGCGAACGCATGCGTTCGCTTGTCGGGCCGGAAGCTCGCGAGGCAGAGCCTCGCTTGTTGCAGGTTCGACGCCTATCCCGATCGTCGGTTCGTCCGGACGATGTTATCCGGGATATCAGGCGCGAGCGAGGCCTTCGGCGAGCGCGGGGATCTGGCCGCGCACGAGGCCGATGTCCTCGAGCTGCACGTCGGAGAGGCGACGCAGCGCCCTCTCGGTGCTGCGCGCCCGGCGCCAGGCGCCGAAGCCGCTCACCGTCTGCTCGAACGCGGAGATGAGGCGGAAGATGGTGACGGCCCCGAGCGGGACGGGGTCGGTGGAGGCGGGAATAACGGCGATGCTCATGACGGTCTACTACGGTTGGTGCCCCGCCGGCGGACCCGGCGCTGTGGCACGCGTTATCTAGGCACCGCCGAGCCGTTGCACAAACGCCATTGCCGCATTGCTGCCATGCAGCAACCGCAAGGCGCGAGCCGTGTCGGGGCTGGCGATCCGCCTTGGCGCGCTCTAGGATGGGCGCAAGTCCCGGAGACCCGCAGTGCCCCTCGACGCCGACACCCAGGCCGCCCTGGTCGCCGCCCTCGCCTGGCAGCTGGAGCTGGGCGCCGACGAGGCGATCGGCGAGGTGCCGGTGAACCGCTTCGAGCGTGCGCCCGATCCGGCGCCGCGGCCGCGGCGCGCCCCCGAACCGACACCGCAGGCGCCGCCGCGGACCGTCGCCACCCCGGCGGGAACCGCGGCGCTCGCCGCGGCCTGCGGCGATCTCGCGGTGCTCCGGGCGGCGATGGCCGGCTTCGAGGGTTGCGCGCTGCGGCAGGGCGCGCGCTCGCTGGTCTTCGCCGACGGAAATCCGGCGGCGCGGCTCATGGTGATCGGCGAGGCGCCGGGGCGCGAGGAGGACCGCGCCGGGCGTCCGTTCGTCGGCCGCTCGGGGCAGCTGCTCGACCGGATGCTGGCAGCGATCGGCCTCCACCGCGGTGCCGAGGATCCGGACGCAGCCGTCTACATCACCAACACCCTGCCGTGGCGGCCGCCCGCCAACCGCGAGCCGTCGTCGGACGAGATCGCGATGATGCTGCCCTTCCTGCACCGGCACATCGAGCTCGCGGCGCCCGAGGTGCTGCTTCTCGTCGGGTCGTCGGCGATCCGGACGCTGCTCGCGACCGCCGACGGGGTGACGCGGCTGCGCGGGCGCTGGCTCGACTGGCGTGGCTGGCCGGTGATCGCGACCTGGCATCCGGCGGCGCTCCTGCGCGATCCCATCCGCAAGCGCGAGGCCTGGGCCGACCTCCTGATGCTGAAGGCGCGGCTCGATGGCTGAGCCCGCGTTCGTCCCGGTCCGGATTGCCGTCCTCACGGTCTCCGACACCCGCGGGCTCGCGGAAGACCGCTCGGGCGACGTGCTCGTCGAACGGCTGCAGGCGGCGGGACACCTGCTCGCGGCGCGGACCATCCTGCGCGACGAGCAGCCGGCGATCGAGGCGCAGCTCCGCGCCTGGATCGCCGACCCGGCGATCGACGTGGTGATCTCGACCGGCGGCACCGGGCTCACCGGGCGCGACGTCACCGTCGAGGCGCACGAGGCGGTCTATGAGAAGGCGATCCCAGCCTTCGGCGTGCTTTTCACCATGCTCTCGTTCGGCAAGATCGGCACCTCGGCGATCCAGAGCCGTGCCTGCGCCGGCGTGGCGCACGGCACCTATCTCTTTGCGCTGCCGGGCTCCCCCGGCGCCTGCCGCGATGCCTGGGACGGCATTCTCGCCTCGCAGCTCGACCTCAGGCACCGCCCGTGCAACTTCGTCGAGATCATGCCGCGGCTCGAGGAGCATCGCCGCGGCTGAGCGGGCCTAGCCGACGCTGACGCCGAAGATGCGCCCGACCGCTCCGGTCGCGGCCATGGCGAGCGCGCCCCAGAAGGCGACGCGGGTGGCGCCGCGCACCACGCCGGCGCCCCCTGCCGAGGCGCCGAGCCCCCCGAGCACCACGAGTGCGAGCAGCGTCGAGATCGCGACGAAGGCCGCGATCCGCTCGGGCGGCGACAGGAGCACGACCGCGACCGGAACGACCGCGCCCGCGGCGAAGGTGAGCGCGGAGACGATCGCCGCCTGGATCGGCCGGGTGGCCACCGTCTCGGAGATGCCGAGCTCGTCGCGGGCGTGGCTCGCGAGCGGGTCGTGCTCGGTCAGCCGGACCGCGACCTGCTCCGCCAACTCGCGCGGCAGGCCGCGCGCCACGTAGATCCGCGTCAGCTCCTCGAGTTCCGCCTCGGGCATCTCGGCGAGCTCCTTCTTCTCGCGCGCGAGGTCGGCGCGCTCGGCGTCGCTCTGCGAGCTGACCGAGACGTACTCGCCCGCCGCCATCGACATCGCCCCGGCGACGAGCCCCGCGAGGCCGGCGATCAGCACCTCGGTCCGACCGCTGCCCGCCGCCGCGACGCCGACCACGAGGCTCGACGTCGAGACAATGCCGTCGTTGGCGCCGAGCACCGCCGCCCGCAGCCAGCCGATGCGGTGGACGGTGTGGCTCTCGGAATGCGCGGGGCGTCGCATGCTTGGGTTCCTTTCGGGCGGTGACGGGCGGCCGTCGCGAGAGCCGCGACGATGGCGGCATCGGCCGCCCCGCGCCAGAGCTTGCGCGCCGTCAAGCCGCTCAAGCGGCCTCGGCGAAGAGGGCCCCCGCCGCCGCGCTGCGGATCGACGCACCGTCGCGCACGAGGAACAGCGCGTCGAGCCCTGCCGCCTGCGCGAGCGCGAGCCCGTCGTCCACGCCGAGCACGGTCAGGGCCGTGGCCCAGGCGTCCGCTTCGGCGCAGGTCCGCGCCACCACCGTCACCGACGCGGGTGGCGCGGAGAGCGGCGCGCCGCGGCGCGGGTCCATGGTATGCGACAGCCGGCGGCCCGCGACCTCGACCCAGTGGCGATAGTCGCCCGAGGTCGCGACGGCGGCGTCCTCGAGCGCGAGGAGCGAGTGCGGCGCGCGCCGGAGCGGATCGGGCGCCTCGATCGCGATCGTCCAGGCCGCGCGGTCTGGCCGCAGGCCGAGCGCGCGCATCTCGCCGTCGATGCCGACAAGGCCCGCGCCGATCCCGAACTCCGCCAGCGTCGCCGCGAGCCGGTCCACGCCGTAGCCCTTGGCGATCCCGTTCAGGTCGACGACGATCGGCAGCCGCTTGCGGGCGCGGCCGCGCGCGGCATCGAGCTCGAGCGCCGCCGCTGCCGTCAGCCGCGGCGCCGCCATCGCCGCCTGGATGCGCGCGGCCTCGGCCGGCGCCGGGCCAAACCCCCAGGCGGCGACCGCATCGCCCATGCCGATGTCGAAGGCGCCGCCTGACGCGCGGCCGATGGCGAGACCGAGGTCGAGCACCTCGAGGAGCCGCGCCGGCAGCGCGGTCCACTCGCCCATCGGCGCGGCGTTCAACCGCATCAGATCACTGTCGGGCCGCCAGGTCGACATCTGCGCGTCGACCTCATCCACCGCGGCCTGCAGCGCGGCGGCGAGCGGGGCCGGGTCGAAGCCCGGCGCGGCGAAGACGAGCGTCGTCCAGCGCGAGCCCATGGTCGGGCCGCTCAGCGCGTGGCGCACCGGCTCAGAACACGTCTTGCGAATAGCGTCCCTCGATCTTCAGCTCGGCCAGGCTCTTCCCGGTGGGCGCGAGGATCTCGGCCAGCGCGTCGGCAACGCCGGCCGCCATCTCCCGGCCGCCGCACACCATGACCCGCGCGCCCTCGCGGATCAGCCGCGCGACCTCCGCACCGTTGGCACGCAGCGCCTCCTGCACGTAGTGCGGCCGGGGTCCGCGCGACACCGCGGTGGCGAGAGCAGCCAGGCGACCGTCGTCGAGCCAGCCCAGAAGCTCCTCGCGATAGAGGAAATCGCTGTCCGGGTGGCGCATCCCGAAGAACAGGTGAATCGGCCGCCGCCGCGCGTTCGCCCGCACGAAGCCGGCGAGCGGCCCGACGCCGGTGCCCGCCCCGATGAGGACGAGCGGCGCGCGGCCCCGATCGGTGCGAAACGCCGGATTGGGGCGCAGGAAGGCCTCGATCGTCTGGCCGGGCTCGAGCGTGGTCAGCTGGCCCGAGCACAGCCCGCCCGGCAGCCGGCGCACGACGATCTCGCCGAAGCCGTCGCGGCTGGCGGAAGCGAGCGAGTAGTAGCGCGGAAGCGCCGAGCCGACGGGCAGCACACCGAGGAGGTCGCCGGCGCGGAAGCGGCCGAAGCCGCGGCCCGTCAGCCGGGCCCGGAGCGTGGCCCGCGGCACGGCGAAGCGCAGGATCGCCGTCGGTGCCTGCACCGCATCGCCGTAGTCGCGGCGCGAGACGAGGGTCAGCGTCTCGCACGCGGGCACGACCGGCTGGTGCACGAGCTCGAGGTCGGTGCCGATCGCCTGACCGAACGCGCGCCCCCAACGCGCGAAGTCCTGAGGCGACTGCCGGTCGACGGTGTCGAGCGGCATCAGGCGCGCCCACCCCTTCGCCTCGGCCGCAGCCTCCACGGAGTGGGCGAAGGCGCAATAGGCCGGGAAGCCGCGATCGCCGAAGCCGAGGACGGCGAGCGGCGCGCGCGGCGCCCGGTCGAGGCCCGCCAGCCGTTCGAGAAAGCCTTCCGCCGAGGCCGGGGCGTCGCCGTCGCCGTAGGTGGCGGCCAGCACCACGATCCGCTCGGCGCGCGCGTATCGCGCCGGGTCGAATGCCGACATCGGCGCCGCGTGCACCGCCTTTCCCGCCGCCTTCAGCGCGGCGTGCAGGGTCGCGGCAAAGCTCCACGTCGTGCCGCTCTCGCTGCCGACGAGGAGGATCGTGTCGGCCTGCCCGGCGGCGGCGTTGCCGCGGATGCGCGGCCGGCCGCGCCAGCCGGCGAGCCAGAGCAGGAACCCCGTCGCACCAAGGACCGGCACGCCCAGCGCCACCACCCCGAGCACCAGCCCGAGCACCGACGCCCCGCTGCCGGTGTGCAGCAAGTAGATCGTCTCCGTCGCCTTCTCCCAGCCGGAGAGATCGGCCCAGCCGAGGAGCGCGCCCGTCCCCTGGTCGATGGTGCCGACGCCCGCATCGGTCTTGAGCGTGAAGACGTCGGCGGGATCGTCGGGCGCGGGAAAGGTGAGCTCCCGCAGGTCGGCGACACCGGTGGCGCGCAACGGCGCGACCGTCTCGAGCGCCACGCCCGTCGTGCCGCTGACCGCGGTGGGAAACGGCGGATTCGTCTCCGCGTCGGGCAGGAAGCCGAAGGTCGAGGCCGTCATCCAGAGCGCCGTCACAGCAGAGAGCGCCAGCCCGACCACCGCCACGCGCGCGATCTCGACGTGGATCCGGCCGGCGAGCGGCCCGCGCAGCGGCGCGAGCCAGCGCCGCCAGCCGCCGGCGCGCCGCGCGACGAGCCCAGCGCCGGAGGCCGCGAGGACGAGCATCGCCAAGGCGCCGAGCGCCGTCACGATGCGGCCGGCATCGCCGAGAAAGAGCGACCGGTGCAGGTTCGTCAGCCAGCGCTCGACGGCGTTGGGGTCGGCCGAGGCGGCGTCCTGCCCGGTGGTCGGGTCGACGACGGCGGCGCCGGGCGTCCCGCCATCGAACCAGTAGGCGGTGATCCGGCCGGAGGGCGCACGGCGGATCTGCTCGACGCCCGGATGCACCGCCTGCACCCGCGCGGCGAGGTCGGCGACGGTGAGCCCGGCCGCCGCCTGCGGCGCGGCCAGGCGCTCGGCCGCGGGAAAGACCGACAGCGCCGCGCCGCTCACCGACAGCACGAGAAGGAGTGCCAGGGCGAGAAGCCCCGGCCAGCGGTGAAGGGTGCGGAGCATGGGTCTGCCTCACATGTCGTACTGGAAGCTCGCGACGTAGCGCTTGCCGGGCACGGCCTTGCCGGCGCCCGCGGCGGTCAGCGGCACGGCGATCTCGTTCGGGCTGTCGCGCATGTCCTCGACCGCCGCGTCGACGTGCAGCGTGTAGCCCGCGTCGAAGAGCGTATCGGCGAGGTCGACCGAGATCTCGAGCGTGCGCCCGGCGCCGACGCTGGCGCCGGTGATGCCGTTGATCTCGGCCGGGTTGCCGCCGGTCGCGCGGTACCAGCCGCCGAGGTGCTGGTAGTACTTGGACTTGCCGCCGGCCATCCAGACCGTGCCGACATAGGCGCCCTGCGCGTCGGTGACGTAGAGCGCGAGATAGGCGCCGTCGCCGCCGTAGCTCGACAGCGTCGTGGTCAGCGTCACCGGCTTCGCCATCGCGAGCGCGGGGACGGTCAGGGCCGTGGTGAGGGCGAGGGCCGCGAGGGCCGGTCGGGCGGCCAGGGAATTTCTCATCGGGTGGTGCCTTTCTCGAAGCGTGGTGCGCGGGTCAGTTCACCTTGACCTGCGGCGGGGCGCCGGTGCCGAAGAGCTTGTTTTGCGGCGGCGTGCCGGTTCCCATCGGCCCGGGCGCCATTCCGGGCGCCATGCCGGGGCGAGCGCAAACCTCGTCGTCGTCGCAGTCGTCATGGTGGTCGCGGTCGCGCGAGGCGCGCCGATCGCGGTGGTGGCGATCGTGGTGATCGTCGTCATCGTCGTCGGCCAGCCGCCACAGTCCGCCCTGATCGTCCGGGCCGCGAGCCGCGGATGTCTCGCCGCGCTCGGCCGGATCGGACAGCGCGCCGAGCGCCGGGATGCCAATTGCGACCGCGACCGCCGCCGAGGCGGCAAGGATGGTGAGAGCGTGTTTCCTTGTCATGCGCGAGGTCTCCTCTTTCAACGTGCGCGTCTCTCTCAGCGGCCGATCTGGGGGCCCGACCTGAGGGCTTCCTGACGGGATGCAGGTTTCGTCGTCAGCGCGGCGTCAGGATCGCCCCGGGGCAGCGGCCGTCGGCTCAGTCGCGGTCGCGCTCGCGGTGTCGGGAGCCGCCGTCCTCGTGGTCGACCTCGATGATCGCGAGCGTCGCGGGGTCGACCTTGACCGCGATGCGGGCGCCGCGGCCGTCGGTGCCGACGATCTCGTAGCAGCCGTCGTCGACCTTGATCCGCCGCACGGTCCAGCCGTTCTCGGCGGCGAGCGCCTCCACCGCCTCGCGCGGCTGCCAGTCGGCCATTGGCACGGAGCAGTCGTCGCCGTGCCGGTGGTCGCGGCCGTCGGCGATCGCAAGGCCCGCGGGCAGCACGGCGAGAAAGGTCAGCACCGCGAGAGTCTTCATGGACCGTTCTCCGTGTTCCGGCCATCCTGGCGGCTAGATGGTCGGCGAAGCTGACGGCAACCTGAAGCGCCGCGCGGCGGCGCGTCAGCTTCGCGTCAGCCCTCGAGGCGACAGGGGTGCGGAACGGGACGGGAGCGGAGATGCGAATCCTCCTGATCGAGGACGATGCGGTGCTCGGCGCCGCCGTGCGCGACCAGATCGCCGGCGACGGGCATTCGGTCGACTGGGTGCAGCGGCTCGACGCGGCAGCGGGCGCGATCGTCGCCGCGGCCTACGACCTCCTGCTGCTCGACCTCATGCTGCCGGACGGGCGCGGCCTCGGCTTTCTCAAGACCCTGCGCGGGCGCGGCGACGTCACCCCGGTCATTATCCTGACCGCGCTCGACCAGATCTCCGACCGGATCGAGGGATTGAACGCCGGCGCCGACGACTACCTCGTGAAGCCGTTCGACCTCGCCGAGCTGTCGGCGCGGATCGGCTCGGTCGCGCGGCGCTACACCGGCAACCCGAACCCGCTCCTGACCCACGGCGAGCTCGAGGTCGACCTCGCCGCGCGCAGCGTGCGGCGCGCGGGCCGGCCGGTCGCGCTGACCGCGCGCGAGTGGGCGCTCCTCGAGGCCTTCCTCGCGCGCCCCGGGCAGCTGCTCTCGAAGGCGCAGCTCGAGCAGAAGCTCTATGCCTTCGACGCCGACGTCGAGAGCAACGCGATCGAGGTCCACGTGAGCCGCCTGCGCAAGAAGCTCGGGACCGCCGTCATAGAGACCGAGCGCGGGCTCGGCTACCGGCTCGGCCGGCCGTGAGGGCACCGCGCAGCCTGCAGGGGCGGCTCGGGCTGTCGCTCGGCGTCATGGTCACGCTGCTCTGGATCGCCGCCGCCTCGGCCACCGGGCTGATCCTGCGCCGGGAGATGGACGAGGTCTTCGACGCGCAGCTCCGGGAGACCGCGGAGCGGCTGCTGCCGCTCGCCGTCATCGACATTCTCGGGCGCGAGGACGAGGCGGGCGTCCCGCAGCGGCTGGCCCGGATCCGCGAGCACGACGAGCTCTTCACCTATCTGATCCGCGACCGCCACGGCCGAATCCTGCTGCAGTCGCACGCGGCGGACCCGGCGGTGTTTCCGCCCTATGACAAGCCGGGCTTCGCGCGGACCGCGACGCATCGCCTCTACAGCGAGGAGGCGCTGCGCGGCAGCGTCAGCATCACCGTGGCCGAGCCGCTCGCCCACCGCGCCGCCATCGCGCGCGAGGTCCGGATGGGCCTCGGGCTGCCGCTCCTCGTCGTGATCCCCGGCGCGCTCATCGCGATCTTCCTCGCCGTTCACGCCAGCATCGCGCCGCTGCAGCGCTTCCGCGCCACGCTCGCGCGGCGGAACGAGCGCGACCTCGATCCGGTGCCGGCCGGCGACCTGCCGACCGAGATGGCTCCGGTCGCGGCGACGCTGAACGCGCTTCTTACGCGCCTGCGCGCGGCCTTCGAGGCCGAGCGCAGCTTTGCGGCCAACGCCGCGCACGAGCTCCGCACCCCGCTCGCGGCGGCGATCGCCCAGGCGCAGCGGCTGCAGACAGAAACCCGCGACCCGGCCGCGGCGCGCCGGGCCGCCGACATCGAGACCGCGCTCAAGCGGCTGACGCGCCGCTCCGAGCGCCTGCTGCAGCTTGCCCGCGCCGAGGGCGCGCGGCTGCGCGTCGATCGCGCGACCGACCTGCGCACCACGATCCGGATCGTCGTCGACGACCTCCGGGGCGCGATGGGCGCCGACCGGGTGACGCTCGACCTGCCCGATCACGCGGTGAACTCCGAGATCGACCCCGACGCGGTCGGGATCCTCTGCCGCAACCTCGTGGAGAACGCGCTGCGCCACGGCGACCAGGCGGCGCCGGTCGAGGTGGCGCTGGCAGCCGACGGCACCATCGTCGTGGCGAACGACGGGCCGACCCTGGCGCCCGATCAGCTGGCCCGCGTCGCCCATCGCTTTCAGCGCGAAGCCGCGGGCGCTGACGGCAGCGGCCTCGGCCTCGCCATCGTCGACGCGATCGCCGAGCGGATCGGCAGCCGCCTCGTGCTGACCTCGCCGCGGCCGGGACGTGAAGGCGGGGTGGAGGCGAGCGTCCGGATCCCGATTTGCTAGGGATCACGCCCGACCCGACGCGGCACCCTCCAGCGCGACCTCGGCCTGAAGGTTGGCGATGTCGCGGAAGATCGAGGCGACGGCGACCACCTTGCCCGCGCGCCGGTAGCGCAGCAGGCAGTCGCGGGCCGCGATGTCGCCCTCGACGGCGATCTCGTCCCAGCTCGACGCATGGCCGACGTAGTTGATCGGCACGTCGTAGTGCTGGCTCCAGAAGAACGGCACCGCATCGAACGGCTGCCTCGCGCCGAGCATGTTGAGCGCGGCGGCCTGCCCCTGGCGCTCGGCCACCACCCAGTGCTCGACCCGGATGCGCTCGCCGCTGCGCGCATCGGGCCAGCGCGCGATGTCGCCGGCGGCGAAGATGCCGGGCGCGCTGGTCTCGAGGCAGGCGTCGACCAGCACGCCGCGATCGACCGCGAGCCCGGCGCCCTCGGCGAGCGCGGTCCGCGGCCGCACCCCGATGCCGGCGACCACCAGATCGGCGGCGATGACGTCGCCGCCGCTCAGCCGCACCTTCTGGCCGTCGATCGCGCTCGCCTTCTGCTGGAGGTGGAAGACGACGCCATGCTCCTCGTGCAGTGCCCGCACGAAGTCCCCCAGCGCCGGCCCGAGGATGCGCTCCATCGGCCGGTCGTCCGGCGCAACGACATGCACCTCGAGCCCGCGCTCGCGCAGCGATGCGGCGACCTCGAGCCCGATGAAGCTGGCGCCGAGGACGACGGCGCGAGCAGCGCCGGACGCGTGCTCGATGATCGCGCGGCTGTCGGCGAGGCTGCGAAGCGTGTGGACGTGCGGCTGATCGGCGCCAGGAATGCTGAGCCGGACCGGCTCGGCGCCGGTCGCAAGCAGCAGCCGGTCGTAGGGCACGGTGCTGCCGTCGCCCAGCGTCACCCCCCGCGCGCGCACGTCGATCCCGGTCACGCTCGTGCTCAGGCGCAGGTCGATCGCGTTCTTGCCGTAGAAGCCCGCGCTCCGGAGCGGGATCCACGCCTCGGGCGCCTTCCCGGCCAGATAGTCCTTCGAGAGATTAGGCCGGTCGACCGGGGCTGCGTCATCGTCGCTCAGCATGACGATGCTGCCCGCGTACGCCTGGCGCCGCAGCATCTCCGCCGCGGCAAAGCCGGCCGCACCGCCGCCGACGATGACGATCCGCTCGGGGGCACCGCCCGCGCTGGCCTCGCGCTTTGCCCTCGCCCGCTTCTCGCCGACGAGGATCCTGCCGTCGCGCACCTCGACCGACCAGCAGGGCAGCGGGCTGAACGCCGGCGCGCGCAGCGCCTCGCCGGTCGCGAGATCGAAGCACGCATGGTGCCACGGGCAGCGGATCGTATCGCCGACCACCAGCCCTTCGGCGAGCGGGCCATGGTAGTGGGTGCAGAGCGCGCCCACCGCGAAAATCTCGCTCCCGCGCCGCACCAGCAGCACGTCGTCATCGCCGACGTGGCCGAGGAGCTTGCCGCCGTCGGCGAGCTCGGCGAGCGGGATCCCCTGGCGGAGATCGGGGCCGCTCGGGGATGCTGGATCCTGTGCCATTCGAGTGCGTCCTCCGGTTCGAGCCGCGCTCGCCGCGGCCGCATTGCGCGCGAGTTGTGCCCCGAATCACACCATTGGACGCCGGAGCCAAGGCAGAGGTTCCCGATCGTGGCCCGTTACCGCCGCCAGCGCAGCGACATGCAGGAGAGGCCGGCGTCGATCTTGCCGATCTCGGTCGTCCTGAGCGGCACGACCGTGTAGCCGGCCGTGTCGAGCATCTCCATCGTGCGCGGGTAGTCGGAGCCGACGAGGACCACGTCGTTGACGCGCAGCGCGTTGGCGGCCGGCTCCTCGCCCGCCGGCACCACGAGGTCGCGCAGCCCCTGGAAGAAGCCGGTCCCGGCGAGCCGATGCGTGACGAGCACGGTCTCCTCGTCGAGGAGCGAGCAGTCGGTCTTGAAGTGCAGCACGCCCGTCGGCGTCCGCACGATCTCGCACCGGTGCCCGAGCGCCGCGAGCGCCGCGGAGAGGTCCTCGGCGCCGGCCTGGTCGGTGCGCGCCGACAGCCCGACCATGACGGCTTTCGGCGTCACCAGAACGTCGCCGCCGTCGGCGAAGCCCGGCGTCGGCAGCTCCTGGACGCTGTCGAACGTCGCGCGCAGCACCGGCTCGATCTCGGCCACCTCGCCCGCCCGGCTTTCGGCGCCCGGCCGCAGCAGGATCGCGCCTTCGTGGAACACGAGTGCCGGATCCTCGACGAAGATCGAGTCGGGGTAGCCGTCGAGCGGCTCGAGCACCGTCACCTCGACGCCCGCGGCGCGCAGCGCCTCGACGTAGGCTGCGTGCTCGGCGAGCACGCCCGCGTGGGTCGGATTGCCGCGGTCGTCGGCGCGCAGGCCGTGCACCACGGTCGTGCCCGGCTTGCGCACGATGGCAGCGTTGAACTCGTAGACGGCGGCCATGTCAGGCTTTCCTCAGGTAGGCCTCGACCAGCTCGGTCCAGAAGGCCGCGCCGACGGGGATGAGATCGTCGTTGAAGTTGTAGGACGGATGATGCAGCGGAAAGTCGTTCTCGCCACGGCTGCCGCCGAGGAAAAAGAAGCTGCCCGGACGCTCGACCAGCATGTAGCCGAAATCCTCGCTGCCCATGAACGGCCGGTCGAGGTCGACCACCTTGTCGCGGCCGGCGAACCTCACCGCCACGTCGCGGAGAAAGTCGGTCTCCGCCTTGTGGTTGATCGTCGGGTCGTAGCTGCGGCGATAGTCGACCGTCGCGGTCAGCCCGAAGCTCTCGGCCTGCCGTTCGGCGACGAGCCTGATGCGCGCTTCGATAGCGTCGCGCACGACCGGATCGAGGGTGCGGATGCCGACGACGATCTCTGCCGTCGACGGGATGATGTTGCTGGCCGAGCCGCCGCGGAACGCGGCCACCGTTACCACCGCCGGGTCGAGGGCGGCGACGTTGCGCGACACGATCGTCTGCAGCGCCATGACGATCGAGGCGCCGGCGGTGATCGGGTCGCGGGTCAGCTCCGGCGTCGAGCCGTGCCCGCCATAGCCGTTGACGGTGATGACGCACTCGTCGACCGCCGCCATGATCGGCCCCTCGCGCAGGAAGAACTGGCCGAAGGGCATCATCGGATCGTTGTGCAGGCCGAAGACTGCGTCGCAGGGGAGCTTCTCGAACAGGCCCTCGTCGATCATGATCTTCGCGCCGCCGAAGTTCTCCTCTGCCGGCTGGAAGATCAGATGGATGGTGCCGTCGAAGTTGCGGCGCTCGGCCAGCGCGCGCGCCGCGCCGAGCAGGATCGCCGTGTGGCCGTCATGGCCACAGGCGTGCATGAGGCCCGGCGTCTGGCTCGCGTAAGGCAGGCCGGTCTCCTCGGGAATCGGCAGGGCGTCCATGTCTGCGCGGATGCCGACCGAGCGCGCGCTCGTGCCGTTGGTCAGCGTGCCCACGACGCCGGTCTTTGCGAGCCCCCGCGTCACCCGGTAGCCGAGCGCCTCGAGCTCGCGCGCGACGATCTCCGAGGTGCGCGTCTCCTCGAGCCCGAGCTCGGGGTGCGCGTGCAGGTCGCGCCGGATCGCGGCCAGCTCCGGCAGGGCGTTCTGGATCGCCGCCGAGACGTCCCACATGTCATTGTCCTCGCGTCGGAATTCGGTTCTCGAGGTGCTTGAACGCCCACACCAGCACCGCCGTCAGGATCATGTAGATCAGCGCCAGCACGAGCAGCGGCTCATAGGTCAGGTAGGTCTCCTGCCGGACGCGCGAGATGACCCGTAGAGGTCGACGACGGTAATCGTGGCGACCAGCGGCGTCGCCTTGAGCTGCAGCACCATCTCGCCGTTCAGCGTCGGAAGGGCCCGGTGCACGGCACGCGGCAGCCAGACGCGGCTAAACACCTTCCAGGGCGACATGCCGAAGGCGCGGCCGGCCTGCAGCTCGCCCGACGGCACGCCGGCGAACGCCCCCCGCATGACCTCGCCCTCGTAGGCGGCGAAGGAGATCGTCAGCGCCGCGAGCCCATAGGGCCAGGCCTCACGCAGATAAGGCCACAGGAACGACGAGCGGATGCCGGGGATCGAGGGAAAAAGCGAGCCGATGCCATAGTAGAGGAGCCACAGCTGCAAGAGCAGCGGCGTGCCGCGAATCATGGTGCAGAACGCCTTGGCCGGCCAGCTTAGCCACCGCGGGCCGGTGACCTGCACCAGGCCGAGCGGCAGGGCGAGCATGAACCCGAGGATCACCGAGCCGAAGAGCATGGCGAGCGAGACGAGCATGCCCTTGCCGAGCCGCGGCAGGTAGGCCGGGAGCCAGTCCCAGCGACCGAAGACGATGGCGGCGACGAGGAGCGCCAGCGCGATCAGGATCAGGGCGATGCGGTGGGGCCGCAGCCAGGGGTTCGGGCGCGCAGCGAAGTCGGGGGGTACGGAAGCGATGGTCATGTCAGCCCTGCCTTGCGAAGCCGCGGCGCGACCGGCGCTCGATGATGCCGATGATGCCGTTCGAGACAAGGGTCAGCGCGAGGTAGATGGCGCCGGCGGCGAGGAAGAACAGCAGGTAGTGCTTGGTCGCGCCCGCCGCCTGCCGCGTCACCAGCGTGAGCTCGCTGAAGCCGACGACGGCGAGCAGCGCCGTGTCCTTGGTCGCGATGAGCCAGAGGTTGGCGAGGCCCGGGATGGCGAAGGGCAGCATCGCCGGGATGATGACCCGGGTGAGCGACTTGCGCGACGACATGCCGAACGCGCGCGCCGCCTCGAGCTGCCCAGGGGCGATCGACTTGATCGCGCCGCGCAGCACCTCGGTCGAGTAGGCGCCTTGCACCACGCCGATGACGAAGATGCCGGCCGCAAGGCCGCTGATGTCGACGCTGCCCACCCCCATCGCGCCCAGCGACCGGTTGAGGACATCGGTGCCGGCGTAATAGAGGATCAGGATCAGCACCAGTTCCGGCACACCGCGAACGACGGTGGTGTAGAGCTCCAGCAGATCCTTCAGCACGGGACCGCCGTAAAGCTTGCCGAGCGCTCCGAACATGCCGATGACGAGCCCGAGCCAGTAGCCGCCGACGGCGAGCTGCATGGTGTGCACGAAGCCTTCGAGAAGCACCCCGCCCCAACCCGGCGGGTTGAGCGCGAGCAGGCTCCAGTTGATGAGTGGCGCCGGTTCCAAGACCAATCCCTTTCAAGAAGCGAGGGCCAGCCGACGCCCCGCGCGCCGGCCGCAAGTCGGCTCATTGGCCGTAGATGTCGAAGTCGAAGTACTTCCTGGTGATCGCGTCGTAGGTGCCGTTGGCGCGGATCGCCTTGATCGCGGCGTTGAGCTTGTCCTGGAGCTCGGTGTCGCCCTTGCGCAGCCCGATGCCGATGCCCGGGCCGAGCACCTCGGGGTCCGGCGCGACCACGCCCTTCTCGTCGCAGCAGGCCTTGCCGTCCTCGCTGGCGAGGAACACCTTCATGGCGACCGCGTCGGCCTCCACGGCGTCGAGCCGCCCGGCGACCAGGTCGTTGTTGGCCTCGTCCTGGGTCTGGTATTCCTTCACGGTCGCGCCGGTCGGCGCGAAGTGCTTGGTCGCATAGACCTGGTGCCGGGTGGCCACCTGCACGCCGATCGTCTTGTCCTTCAGCCCCGCGGGCGTCGCGTCGATCTCCACGTCCTTCAGGCCGATCACGAGCGGCGGCGTGTTGTAGTACTTGTCGGAGAAGTCGATGGCCTTGCGCCGCTCCGGAAGCATCGACATCGAGGCGACGATCGTGTCGATCTTGCTGGTGTTGAGCGCCGGGATGATGCCGTCCCACGCGACCGGCGTGACGACGCAATCGAGCTTGGCCTCCTTGCACACGGCGTCGGCAAAGTCGATCTCCCACCCGGTCCATGTTCCGGATGCATCGGGCACGGTGAACGGCGGATAGGGCTCGGCGGCGATGCCAACCTTCACCTGCTGGGCATCGGCCGCGCCGGCGGCGAGCGCCGCCATCAGCCCGACCGCCAGACCTGCCGCGAGTTTCTTCATGATGCTTCGGCTCCTCCCAGAGCGCAGTAAATCGAGCTGGTGAACTTCTTCAGGCGCTCGGATTGGCACGCGAACAGCGTCGTGTGCGTCGGCGGGCTGAGCGCGGGCAGGCTCCAGTCGATGCGTGGCGCCGGTTCCAGGACCAATCCCTTCGTGGGGGCCGGTCGACGCCCGGGGCGCCGACCGACCGTCGGCTCATTGCCCGTAGACGTCGAAGTCGAAGTACTTCTTGGTGATCGTGTCGTAGGTGCCATTGGCCCGGATCGCCTTTATCGCGGCGTTGAGCTTGTCCTTGAGCTCGGTATCGCCCTTTCGCAGGCCGATCGCGACGCCCGGACCCAGCACCTCGGGGTCGGGCGCGACGGCGCCCTTCTCGTCACAGCACGCCTTGCCGGCATCGGTCGCGAGGAACGCCTTCAGCGCCACCGCGTCGGCCTGCACCGCGTCGAGCCGGCCGGCGGCCAGATCGTTGTTGGCCTCGTCCTGGGTCTGGTATTCCTTCACCGTCGCCCCGGCCGGCGCGAAGTGCTTCGTCGCATAGGTCTGGTGGATGGTGGACACCTGCACGCCCAGCATCTTGTCCTTCAGTCCTTCGGGCGTCGCGTCGAACTGCAGGTCCTTCAGGCCGATCACGATCGCCGGCGTGTTGTAGTACTTGTCGGAGAAGTCGATGGCCTTGAGCCGCTCCGGCGTGATCGTCATCGAGCCGACGATCATGTCGATCTTGTTGGTGTTCAGCGCCGGGATGATGCCGTCCCAGGCGACCGGCGTGACGACGCAGTCGAGCTTGGCTTCCTGGCACACGGCGTCGGCGATCTCGATCTCCCAGCCGGTCCACTTGCCCGAGGCATCGGGCACGGTGAACGGCGGATAGGGCTCGGCGGCAATGCCGACCTTCACCTGCTCCGCGGTGGCGACGCCGGCGGCGAGCACCGCCGCCAGGCCGATCGCGAGACCTGCAACGAGTTTCTTCATGATGCTACGGCTCCTCCCAGAGCTTAGTGAATCGAGCTGATGAACTTCTTCAGGCGCTCGGACGTCGGATTGCCGAAGCATTCCTCCGGCGGCCCCTGCTCCTCGATCTTCCCGCCGTGCAGGAAGACGATGTGGTTGGCGACCTGGCGCGCGAACTTCATCTCGTGCGTGACCAGGATCATCGTGCGCTTCTCCTTGGCGAGATCGCCGATCACCGACAGCACCTCGCCGACGAGCTCGGGGTCGAGCGCCGAAGTCGGCTCGTCGAACAGCATCACGAGCGGCTGGATCGCGAGTGCGCGGGCGATCGCGGCGCGCTGCTGCTGGCCGCCCGACATGAACGCCGGATAGACGTCGCGCTTCTCGTAGAGGCCGACGCGGCGCAGCAGCGTCTCGGCGGTGGCGACCGCCTCGTCCCTGGAGACGCCGAGCACGTGCACCGGCGCCTCGATGACGTTCTGCAGCACGGTCATGTGCTGCCAGAGGTTGAAGCTCTGGAAGACCATGCCGAGGCGCGTGCGGATGCGCTCGATCTGCCGGCGGTCGGCCGGCATCTGGCCGCCGTGCCCGTCGCTCTTCATGGCGATCGTCTCGCCGTGGATCGAGACCGAGCCGGTCGTCGGCAGCTCGAGCATGTTGATGCAGCGCAGGAAGGTCGACTTGCCCGAGCCGCTGCCGCCGATGATGGCGATGACGTCGCCTTCCTTGGCCTTCAGCGAGATTCCCTTGAGAACCTCAAGTTGTCCGAAGCGCTTGTGCAGGTCGACGACCGAGATCGCCTCTTCACCCTGGCTCATGTTCAGAGTTGCTCCCATTATCACGGTCACGCCTGTTCTCGCGCGCACCGTTCTGCCTTTTAGGCGGCACTTTCCGAGGATTTTCCCCGCCTGTCGATTCCCGATTTCCGTCGAACGCCCCGTTCGATTCGAGCCGCCGAATTTTTGCTACTATACACTTGCATAATCATTCTGCAACTGCATAATAGGCGCATGGACGTGATTTGCACAGTCGGCACGGAGGGCACGCAATGACGGCATCTTTCAGGCGCATGCCCGAGTTCGACCGGCGCTCCGACATGATCGAGGCGACGCTCGACTGCATCGCCGAGGTGGGGATCCAGGCGACGACGGTGCGGGCCGTGGCGGCGCACGCGGGCGTCACCAACGGGCTGATCCGGCATCATTTCGCCTCCAAGGACAACCTGATGATCGCCGCCTACCGCCGCATCATCGAGATGATGACCGAGCCGGCGCTCGCCGTGCTGCGGTCGGACGAGGGCACGCCGCACGATCGGCTCGCACGGTTCGTGCTCGCGAGCCTCAGCGGCCCGGTCGCCGACCCGCGCATGCTGTCGCTCTGGGCCACCTTCGTCAGCCAGATCCACGTCGACCCGACCTATTCGGAAGAGCACCGGACCGGCTACCTCGCCTTTCGCGACGCGATCGAGACGCTGATCGGCCAGGCACTGGCCGCGGACGGGCGCAGCGAAAGCGCCGAGCAGATCAAGCACCTCGCCATCGCCGTCAACGCGGTGATCGACGGTCTCTGGATCGAGGGCGGCCTGAGCGCGGCCGAGATCGACGAGGATCTGCAGATCGCGATCGGGATCAGGTCAGTCGAAGCATTGCTTGGAATTGAATTGCCGGACGTCCGGCAGAACGGAAAGGCGTCGTGATGCATTATTCATCGATTACGGAACGGCTCGCCGGCCTCGGCTCCGGCAAATGGGAAATCCATTTCCACGGCCGCAAGCTCCGCGCCGAGGGCAAGCCGGTCATCGAGCTGACCATCGGCGAGCCGGACATCGCGCCCGACTCGCGACTCTTCGATGCGTGCGACGCCGCGATGCGTGCCGGCCGCACCCGGTACTCGAGCGGCCGCGGCGAGCCGGCGCTGCTCGACGCGCTCGCCGCCAAGTACTCCCGGCGCACCGGCCGCGCGATCACGGCGGAGAACATCCTCTGCTTTCCCGGCACCCAGACCGCGCTCTACGGCGTGATGACCGGCCTCGTCGACGCCGGCGACAAGGTGCTGGTGCCCGACCCCTACTATGCGACCTACGAAGCGGTGGTGCGCGCGCCGGGCGCGGAGCTCGTGCCGGTGCCGATGCGGGCCGCGCAAGGGTTCCACCTGCAGGCCGAGGCGCTGGAAGCCGCCATCACCCCCGGCTGCCGCGTGCTGCTCCTGAACAACCCGCACAATCCGAGCGGTGCTGTGCTGTCGCGCGACGAGATCGCGGCGATCGGCGATGTCTGCCGCCGGCACGATCTCTGGATCGTCTCCGACGAGGTCTATGAGGATCTGACCTTCGGCGTGGAGTCCGCCTCACCGTTCGACGACCCCGAGCTCGCCGAGCGCACGGTGGTCGTGTCGTCGATCTCCAAGTCGCACGCCGCCCCCGGCTTCCGCTCCGGGTGGGCGGTTGGCCCCGCCGAGTTCTGCCACCGGCTGCTGCCGCTTTCCGAGACGATGCTGTTCGGCGGCCAGCCGTTCATCGCCGACATGACGGCCTATGCGCTGACGCACGACCTGCCCACCGCCACAATCATGCGCGAGCACTATTCGGCGCGCGCCGACCTCGTCATGCGCAAGCTCGGCAACGTCGCCGGGCTGCGGCCGGTGCAACCGGAAGCCGGCATGTTCGCCATGGTCGACATCCGCGCCAGCGGCCTCGACGGCTTCGACTTCGCCAGCCGGCTCCTCGACGAGCAGCTGGTCTCGGTCATGCCCGGCACCTCGTTCGGCGAGGCCGCGCACGGCTTCATCCGCCTGAGCCTCACCGTCCCCGACGAGACGCTCGGGGAAGCCTGCGACCGCATCGCCGCCTTTGCGCGCTCGCTGACCGCTACCCGCGAGAGGATCTCTTCATGACGACGACGGTCGGGCTGGAACTTGTCCGGCTGCTGGAGGCGAACGGCGTCGACGTCGTCTTCGGCATCCCGGGCGTGCACACGGCCGAGCTGTACCGCGGACTGGCGACGTCCAGGATCCGCCACGTCACGCCGCGCCACGAGCTCGATGCCGGCTTCATGGCCGACGGCTATGCCCGCGCCTCGGGCAAGCCCGGCGTGTGCCTGCTGATCACCGGGCCGGGCCTCACCAACGCCCTCACCGCGATGGCGCAGGCGCGGGCCGATTCGATCCCGATGCTCGTGATCTCCGGCATCAACGCGCGCGACACCCACGGCCACTACCGCGGGCACCTGCACGAGCTGCCGGACCAGTCGGCGACGGTGAAGACCGTCGCGATCCACTCCGAGCGGCTGGTGCGGGCGGAGGATCTGCCGGCGGTGCTGTCGCGCGCCTTTGCCGCGATGCGCTCGGGCCGGCCCGGCCCGGTGCACATCGAGATCCCGACCGACCTGATGGAGGCGCCGCTCACCTCCGCGGCGGACATGGCAGCGCCGGCGACCTCGCCCGCGCCCGACGCCGCGGCCATCGCCGAGGCGGCTGCGCTCTGCCGCAAGGCCAAGGCGCCGGTCATCCTCGCCGGCGGCGGGGCGGCATGGGCGGACGCCGAGGTGCGGGCGCTCGCCGAAGCGCTCGATGCGCCGGTGGTGACGACGATCAACGCTCGCGGGATGCTCGCCGGCCATCCGCTCGCCGTGCCGGCCAGCCCGAGCCTCAAGGCGGTGCGGGCGCTCGTCGAAGCGAGCGATCTCGTCATCGCCGTCGGCACGCAGTTCGGCCCGACCGACTATGACGCCTATGTCGACGGCGGCTTCCTGCCGCCGCCGAACCTCATCCGCATCGACGTCGACCCCCACGCCGAGCGCACGAGCCATCCCGCGGCGGTCACGATCACCGCGGACGCAGCCCGCGCCGCAGCCCAGCTTGCCGGCGAGATCGCCGGGCACAAGGCGGCGACTGCCGGTGCCTGCCGCGCCGCCACCGCACGGGCCGCCGCGACGGCCGAGCTGGCGCCGAAGATGCAGGCGCTGCTCGAGGTGCTGGGCACGATGCGCGCGGCGGTGCCCGGCGCGACGCTCGTCGGCGATTCGACGCAGCTCGTCTATGCCGGCAACCTCTACTGGGAAGCCGAGGCGCCGCGCACCTGGTTCAACTCGTCGGTCGGCTACGGCTCGCTCGGCTACGGCCCGCCGGCCGCGATCGGCGCCAGCCTCGCGCTCGGCGGCGCGCCGGTGATCTGCCTCGTCGGCGACGGCGGCTTCCAGTTCTGCCTCGGCGCGCTCGGAACCGCCGCCGACGAGCGGACGCCGATCATCTTCGTCGTCTGGAATAACCACGGCTACCAGGAAATCGAGGATTACATGGTCTCGCGCGAGATCGATCCGGTCGGCGTGCGCCCGCGCGCGCCCGATTTCACCCGGATCGCCGAGGCCTACGCCATTCCGGCCGAGCGCATCCAGCTGACCGACGGCGAAAGCCAGGCGGCGCTCGTCGCCGGCAAGCTCGACCTCGCGCCGCTCAGGGCGGCGCTCGCCACGGCGCGCGCCGTGGACGGCCCCGCGCTCATCGAAATCGTCACTCCATAAGACCCAGAGGGATCGTCATGAATTTCGGCCTGACCGACGAACAGGAGATGCTCGTCTCCACGGTGAGAAGCTTCGTCGAGAACGAGATCTATCCGCACGAGGCCACCGTTGAGAAGCTCGGCCACGTGCCGCATGAGCTTGGCGAGGAGATCAAGCGCAAGACCCTCGAGATCGGCTTCTACGCCAGCAACTTCCCCGAATCCGCCGGCGGCCCCGGCCTCTCGCATCTCGAGTTCGCGCTGGTCGAGCGCGAGCTGGGCCGCGGCTCGATGGCGCTCACGCACTTCTTCGGCCGCCCGCAGAACATCCTGATGGCCTGCCGCGGCGAGCAGATCGAGCGCTACCTGCGCCCCGCCGTCCGCGGCGAGCGCATGGACGCGCTGGCGATGACCGAGCCCGATGCCGGCTCCGACGTGCGCGGCATGAAGGCCAACGCCCGGCGCGACGGCGGCGACTGGGTTCTGAACGGCACCAAGCACTTCATCTCCGGCGCCGAGCACGCCGATTTCGTCATCGTCTTCATGGCGACCGGCGAGGAGGCGTCCTCCTCCGGCCCGAAGAAGAAGATCACCACCTTCCTCGTCGACCGCGGCACGCCCGGCTTCACCATCCGCGAGGGCTACAAGTCGGTCAGCCACCGCGGCTACAAGAACATGGTCCTCGAGTTCGACAGCTGCCGCCTGCCGGACGCGCAGGTGCTGGGCGAGGTCGACGGCGGCTTTGCGGTGATGAACGAATGGCTCTACGCCACGCGCATCACCGTCGCGGCGATGGCGGTCGGCCGCGCCCGGCGTGCGTTCGACATCATGGTCGACTATGCCGCGCAGCGGAAGCAGTTCGGCCAGCCGATCGGCCGCTTCCAGGGCGTCGGCTTCCAGCTCGCCGATTCGATCACCGAGATCGACGCCGCCGACTGGCTGACGCTCGCGGCGGCCTGGCGGCTCGACCAGGGCCTGCCGGCGAACCGCGAGATCGCCTCGGCCAAGGTCTACGCTTCGGAGATGCTGGCGCGCGTGACCGACCGGGCGATCCAGGTGCACGGCGGCATCGGTCTCATGGACGACCTTCCGCTCGAGCGCTTCTGGCGCGACGCCCGCGTCGAGCGCATCTGGGACGGCACCAGCGAGATCCAGCGCCACATCATCTCGCGCGACCTGCTGCGCCCGCTCGGAGCCTGAGATGGCCAGGGAAAGCCTGTCGCGCGTCCTGCGCCCGGCCTCCATCGCCGTGTTCGGCGGCGGCTGGTCGAACGCGGTCCTGAGGCAATGCCGCAAGCTCGGCTTCGAGGGCGACCTCTGGCCGGTGCATCCGAGCCGCGACGAGATCGAGGGCCTGCGCTGCTACCGCTCGGTCGCCGACCTGCCCGGCGCGCCCGACGTCTCCTTCATCGGCGTCAACCGCGACGGCACGATCGACATCGTGCGCGAGCTCGCGGCGCGCGGTGCCGGTGGCGCGGTGTGCTTCGCCTCCGGGTTCAACGAGGTGGCCGACGGGGCGGCGCGCAACGCCGCCCTCCTGGAAGCCGCCGGCGACATGCCGATGCTGGGGCCGAACTGCTACGGCTTCATCAACTATCTCGACGGCGCGCTGCTCTGGCCCGACCAGCACGGCGGCGTGCGCGCCGAGAAGGGTGCTGCGATCATCGTGCAGTCCTCCAACATCGCCATCAACCTCACCATGCAGCGGCGCGGCCTGCCGCTCGCCTATGTGCTGACCGCCGGCAACCAGGCGCAGACCGGCCTGTCGGAGCTGGCCGACGCCGCGCTCGACGACCCGCGCGTCACCGTGCTCGGCCTGCACATCGAGGGGTTCGACGACCTCGGACGGCTGGAGCGGCTGTTCGCCAAGGCGCGCGCGCGCAAGATCCCGGTGGTCGCGATCAAGGTCGGCACCTCGAGCGCCGCGCAGGCGATGACGCTGTCGCACACCGCGTCGCTGGCCGGAGCCGACCGGCTGGCCGACGCCTTCTTCGAGCGCAACGGCGTGGTGCGGGTGCGCGGCCTCGACGAGTTCGTCGAGACGCTGAAGCTTCTGCACGTCCTCGGCCCCTCGCCCGACGCCACGCTCGGCTCGATGAGCTGCTCGGGCGGCGAGGCGTCGCTCGTCGGCGACATCGCCGAGGCCGCCGGGCTCGACCTGCGGCCGCTCGCGGCCGAGGACGCCGCGAAGCTCAAGACGACGCTGCCCGAGATGGTGACGATCTCCAACCCGCTCGACTATCACACCTTCACCTGGGGCAACCGCGCGTTGCTGACCGCCACCTACCGCGCCATGCTCGAGTGCGGCTATGACCTGACCATCCTGGTGATCGACTTCCCGCGCCCGGACCGCTGCGTCGACAATGGCTGCGAGGCGGCGCTCGAAGCCGCGATCGACGCCCATGCGCAGGCCGGCGGCCGGTTCGCCCTCGTCGCGAGCCTGCCCGAGTCGATGACCGAGGCCCACGCGAGCCGCCTCATCGAAGCCGGCATCGCGCCGTTGATGGGCCTCTCCACGGCGCTTGCCGCCGCCGCCAACGCGGCAAAGATCGGCGCAGCCTGGGCAGCGCCGCAGGCGCCCGCGCTCGTCGAGCAGCCGGCGCCATGCGACGCTCCTGCGACCGCACGCGACGAGTGGACCTCGAAGGCGATCCTCAAGGAGATCGGTGTCGCCACGCCGCCGGGCCGAATCGCGACCTCGGTCGACGAGGCCGTCGCCGCCGCAGTCGAGGTCGGGTTTCCGGTGGTGCTGAAGGGCGTCGGCGACAAGCTCCTGCACAAGACGGAGCTGTCCGCGGTCAAGCTGAACCTGCGCGACGCCGAGGCCGTGCGCGCGGCCGCGCAGTCGCTGCAGCATCTCGGCTGCGACTTCCTGGTCGAGAAGATGGTGAGCGACGCCGTCGCCGAGCTGATCGTCGGCGTCGCGCGCGACCCGCAGTTCGGCCTCTATCTCACCATCGGCGCCGGCGGCGTCATGGTGGAGCTCTGGAACGACACCCGCCCGCTGCTCCTGCCGGCCAGCCGCGACGAGATCCGCGCAGCGCTCCTGTCGCTCAAGTCCGCGCCGCTCCTGACCGGGTTCCGCGGCAAGCCCAAGGCCGCCATCGAGGCCGCCGTCGAAGCCGCATGGCGGATCGGCGACTACGCTCTCGCGCATGCCCGCGAGCTCGAGGAAATGGACGTCAATCCATTGATCGTCACTGCGGACGCGGCCGTCGCCGCCGACGCGCTGGTCCGCACGAGGAGGCACTGATGCCCGACGAGGTGAAGCTCATCCGCAACGGCCAGATCGCCGAGATCATTCTCGACCGACCCAAGGCCAACGCCATCGACCAGCCGACCAGCCGCAAGCTCGGCGACGCCTTCGCGGCGTTCCGCGACGACCCGGAGCTGCGCGTCGCCATCCTCACGGGCGGCGGCGAGAAGTTCTTCTCGGCGGGCTGGGATCTCAATGAAGCCGCCAGCGAGGGCGGCGACGGCTATATCGCCGACTACGGACAGGGTGGCATCTACGGCTTCTCCGAGCTGCCCGGGCTGGAGAAGCCGGTGATCTGTGCGGTCAACGGCTACGCGATCGGCGCGGGCTTCGAGATCCTGCTCTGCGCCGACTTCATCGTCGCCGCCGATCACGCGAAGTTCTGGCTGCCGGAAACCTCGCTCGGCGTCCTGCCCGACATCGGCTCCTTCCTCTTGCCAAGGATGCTGCCCAAGGTCGTCGCCAACGAGATCCTCTACGGCGGACGCCGGCTCGAGGCGCAGGACTGCCTGCGGTGGGGGCTCGTCAACGCCGTCGTGCCGCAGGCGGAGCTGATGGCGTCGGCGCGCGCGCTCGCCGGCCGCATCCTGCGCTCGGCGCCGCTCTCGGTTGCCGCTGCCAAGCAAACGACGCGGATGGCCGAGCACCTGTCGCTGGCCGGGGCCTACGCCGCCATGCGCGCGGGCGAGTTTCCGCTCTTCAAGTCGCTGATCGAAAGCGAGGACGCGCTCGAAGGACCGCGCGCGGCCGTCGAGAAGCGCGATCCCATCTGGAAGGGCCGGTGACATGACCGATGCAGCAGAAGCCGCCGTCTCGACCCGGCGCGACGGCGCAATCCTCGAGGTCACGCTCGACCGGCCGAAGGCCAATGCCATCGACCTGCCGACCTCGCGCGTCATGGGGCGCACCTTTGCCGCCTTTCGCGACGATCCCGCGCTGCGCGTGGCGATCCTGAAGACCGCGGGCGACCGCTTCTTCTCCGCGGGCTGGGACCTGAAGGCGGCGGCCGAGGGTGCCGCCATCGACGGCGACTATGGCGAGGGCGGGTTCGGCGGCATCCAGGAGCTGCGCGACCTGAACAAGCCGGTCATCGCGTGCGTCAGCGGCATGGCGGCGGGCGGCGGCTTCGAGCTGGCGCTGTCCGCCGACCTCATCTATGCGGCCGAGCATTCGTCCTTCTCGCTGCCGGAGATCCGGTCCGGCACGATCGCCGACGCCGCCACGATCAAGCTTCCGAAGCGCATCCCCTATCACGTGGCGATGGACATGCTTCTCACCGGCCGCTGGATGGACGCGGCCGAGGCGCACCGCTGGGGGCTCGTCAACGAGGTGCTGCCGAAGGAGACGCTCGAGGCCCGCGTCTGGGAGGTCGCGCGCCTGCTCGCCTCCGGTCCGCCGCTCGTCTACGCGGCGATCAAGGAAACCGCCCGCGCCGCCGAGGGCGAGACGTTCCAGACGACGATGAACAACATCATGCGCCGCAAGCTGCGCACGGTCGATGTCCTCTATGGGTCGGAGGACAACCTCGAAGGCGCCAAGGCCTTCGCCGAGAAGCGCGACCCCGTGTGGCGGGGCAGGTAGCATGAAGGTCTTCGTCGTCAGCGCGACTCCCGAGCCGAAATCGTTCATCGCCGCCATGGCGAAGGCGTCGGTCGACACCATGCGCAAGATGGGCTGCGAGGTCGCGCACTCCGATCTATACGCCATGGGCTGGAACCCCGTCGCCAGCGCCGCCGACTTCGGCGAGCGCAAGAACCCCGATTACCTGACCTATGCGCTGGAGCAGCGGCACAATGTCGGCACCGGCACCCTCGCGCCCGACGTCCGCGCCGAGCTCGACAAGGTGATGGCGGCGGATCTGCTGATCCTGAACTTTCCCGTCTACTGGTACTCGACGCCCGCGATCCTCAAGGGCTGGATCGACCGCGTCCTCGTCTCCGGCCTCTGCTATGGCGGGCGGCGCATCTACGACAAGGGCGGCCTCGTCGGCAAGCGCGCGCTGATCGGCGTCACCATCGGCAGCCGCGAGCACATGTTCGGCCCCGACGGCATCCACGGCCCGATCGAGCACATGCTGCGCCCGATCACCCGCGGCACGCTCGGCTACGTCGGCCTGACCGTCCACGAGCCGTTCATCGGCTGGCACGTGCCCTACATCACCGACGACGCCCGCGCGGCGATGCTCGCCGACTATGTGACGTGCCTTCGCACGCTCGACCGCCGGCCGGTGCTTGCCATGCCCTCGGTCGACGCGTTCAACTCCGACATGAGCCCGAAGGCGATGGAAGGCGCCCCGTCCTGAGTCGCCATCGCCGGCGGTATCGTGCTCGCCGTACCACCCCGGGATTGTCGCCGATCGCTTCGTCTCACTCTCAGTCGCCCCCTCCGCCGCGCCCGGATCGGCGAGCCGGTGGAGCGCGACGCTGCGATCGGCCTGGCGGCCCGCGCCAGCCCGATCGAGCGCGGGGCATGGGCTTCCCGTCCGCAAGGGCTACATCTACCCCGCGATTGCCTTCGCCGCCCTCGTCGGGCGTTGCAGCACGCTCGCCCGGCGGCGCTCCGGCTCGGACACGCCGGCAAACTCGCCGGGCCGTGTCGCGCCAGCGTCGAGCCCGCGTCGGCAGCCGTGCGGAAGGGGGAACGCGAGTGACAAAGCACCACTTCGTCATCGTCGGCGCCGGGTTTGCCGGGCTGAAGCTCGCCCATGACCTGAAGGGCGCGCCGGTCGAGATTACCGTGATCGACCAGCGCAACCATCACCT
>JBDHSS010000004.1:0-29089 GCA_039808205.1 Paracoccaceae bacterium
TGGTGTCGTCCTCGACCCGCAGCCGGAACAGCGCGCAGCTTCGGCTACCGGCCCGCAGTGCGTCGTCCATGGCGAGGAGCACCCGCGCGCCGTCGACCAGAACCTCGCGCCGCGCCATCACGCCGCCCCAACCATGAGCCCGACCTGCGGCAGGGCGATCTCCACCGGCGAGACCCGCGCGGGTTCGAGGTCCGCGTCGATGTTGACGAGGGCGACCTCGTAGGAGACCGCCAGCTGGAACGAGCCTTCGAGCGCCTCCCAGAGCCGGGAGAGCTCGTCGAGACCGACGGCCTCGAGGTGCACCTGCATCTCGGCATCGCTGCCCTCGAGCCCGGTCCCGTCGAAGTCCGCCCCCTTGAGGATCGGCTTGCCGTGCAGCGCCTGCATCACCCGGCCGAGGATCTGCTGCTCGATGTCGGGCGCGCCGCCGCCGGGACCTTTGAACGTCACCGGCGCCATCAGGTAGTGCAGGTGCAGGGGCAGCGGCGGCTGGCGCAGCAGGTCGCCGGGCAGCCGCTCGGGCGGGCGGTTCAGCCGCATCGGGTCGCGCTCGACCCGATAGAGCCAGACGGCGAGTCCCTCCTGCTTCATGTCCTCGCGCATCTCGTGCGGCGAGTTGAGCGACACGACGCGCGCCCCGCCGCCGCCGAAGCCGAGGCCCGGCAGAGGCAGCGCCTCGAGCTCGGCCTTCAGGTAGGCGCCGAGCGCGACGCTCGTGCTATGCAGCGCGGTGTACATCGCCCCTCCGTTCGCGCCTGTCGCTCATCGCGTCCGCTCCTCGGCAGCGGCGGCGATCGCCGCGAGGAGGTCGCTCGGGCTGACGTGCTCGAGCCGCCGGCTCGTCGGGCGGAGGGCATGGCTGCAGGCCGAGCCCCAGTCCGAGGCGACCGCCACCACCGAGAGCGTCGCCGCCTGCGCCAGCCATGGATCGATCGCCGCGAGATCGCCCGGATCGCTCCGGGCGACGACGACGACCGGCGCTCCGGCGGCGAGCGCCGCGTCGATCGGTCCGGCCCCCTGGCCGCCGCGCATCACCGCGAGGTCGTCACGCCCCTCGATCATCGTCGTGACGATGTCCGCAAGCAGCGGCGGCAGGTCGGCGAGGTAGACGAGTGTCGCGGCCACTTGCGAAGCCCCCGGCTCGAGGAACCTGGGGGCGAGTATCGACTCGGCGACCGGGCGGCCGGAATGGACCCGAGGGGAGCGCCGCCGACCCGGACCGCTGCGCCTGTCGTCCCATCTTCCCGCCCGGGCCGGACGATCCCGCCTGGACCCACGACTGGGCACGGGGGCATGGGCCAAACGGTTCAGCCCGCACGCGGTCGAAACCGGAACGAGTCCTGCCCGAGGCTTAAACCTTGGTTGTAAGATTAGGGTCGCGCTTCGGAATTGCCCGCTTGCGGCAAATCTGCGCCGGGCGTCAGATCCCGCGGCCGGCCCGAAGGCGGGCGACGGCCTGCCCGCGGCGGTCCACCTGCAGCTTCTGCAGGATGTTGTGCATGTGGTTCTTGACCGTCGCGCTGCTGATGCGCAGCTCCCGCGCGATCTCCTTGTTCGACTGCCCCTCGCCGGCGAGGGCGAGGATCGCGGTCTCCCGCGCCGTCAGCTCGGGCAGCACCGCGTCCCCCGGCGGATGCGCGCGCAGCAGCTCCGACAGCCGCCCGAACAGCGCCGCCGCGATGTGCGGCGCACAGCGCATCCGCCCGCGGGCCGCGTCCACCAGCGACCGGCTGAGGTTCTCGGCGTCGCAGTCTCGCGAGACATAGCCTGAATAGCCGGCGGCGGCGCAGGCGATCACCTCGTCGCCGGCCTCGTGGAGCGCGAAGGCCACGAGCTTCGCCGGGCCCCACGCTCCGCGCAGCCGCTCCGCCCCCTCCACCGCCGCCAGGCTTCCGAGATCGACGAGGACCACGTCCGGCCGCATCTCGGCGATCCGCGCCAGCCCTGCGGCATCGAGATCGACCGCCCCGGTCACGACGATCGACTCGCGGCTGGCGAGCGCGAGCGCCAGCCCCTCCCGAACGAGGCGCACCCCGCTCGCGACCATCACCCGCACCGCCGCCACCGGCGGCGCCATTGGCGGCCGACCTTCGGACACCCCGCCTGGAACCAGGGAATCACGCGACATTTCGAGCACCTGTCGTAGAGAAAGGGTGCGTGATGCGAGCGGCAGAACCGAGAATGCGGTCCGATAGCGGTTGCAATGATCGCATACCGCCCCGCTTCAGGCAACCGCGCGTATCTGTCGCGACGGCCGCCTCGCGCCAATGTCAGCCGTAGATCGAGACGCCGCGCAGGCCGAGGCAGCCGGCGCAGACACCGGCGTGCATGGCGCCACGCAGGAGCCAGAAGGCGCGGGCGGCCTCATTGCGCCAGGCGAGGCCGGCGCGCAGGTGGCAGTAGGCGGCCTTGGCGGCGGCCTTGCCGAGGAGGACGGCGGTCGCGCGCGGGCCGACGGCGCTTGTGGCGTAGCTCTGGCCCATGCGGAACTTGCGCCGGCGGATCCAGCCGTAGCTGAGGCGGGCCGGGCTGACCGGCTCGAAGACCCGCGCGTCCAGCGCCATGTCGAAGCGGGCGCCGAGGCGGCGGATGCGGAAGAAGAACTCGGTGTCCTCGCCGCCGGAGACGCCGCGGGCGATGTCGAAGCGCTGTCCCTCCCAGGGCGTGCCCTGCCAGCGCAGCAGCGCGTTGCAGGTGTGGCCGGTCTGCACCTCGCCATCGCGGAGCTCGGGGATGTTCGAGTGGTGGTCCTGCTCGCGCATCCAGCGCGCCGCTGTCTCCGGGTAGACCGAGATCGCCGGGCCGAAGACGCCGTCGGCGCCGGTCGCGTCCATCCGCGCGAGGAGGGCGGCGAGCCAGTCGGGCGCCGCGATCTCGTCGTCGTCGATGAACGCGAGGTGGCTGCCGGTCGCCGCGGCGATGCAGGCGTTGCGCGCGATCGAGATGTTGGCGGCCGGCGCGTGGACGTAGGCGACCGGGCACGGCGCCCGCAGCGCGGCGGCCTCGACCGCCGCGCGCGCGCTCGGCGTCGCGTCGTTGTCTGCGACCACCACGTCGATCGCGATGCCCGGCGGCAGCGCCTGGTCGAGGAGGCTCTGCAGCGTCGCGCCGACTTGCGGCCGCCGGAAGGTGCAGACGAGGATCGAGGCGTGACGTTCGCCCGCGGGCTGCGGCGCCGGGCGGGGCTCGGCGAGGGCGGGTTCGGGGCGGCCGCGGCCGGCGGGCATCTCGGCGACGATCTGCCGGAGGAAGCCGAGGCCCCAGGGCACGTGCATGGCGGCAAGCGCTGGGCCGGCCCAGAGCCCGGCGAGCGAGCGGCGGCGCACGGCGACGCCGACGCCGACGACGGCGAGCGCCGCGAGATAGCCGAGCGGCAGCACCAGGAGGAACGGCCAGATCGGCGCGAGCGCGAGGCAGGCGAGGCTCGCGAGCGTGAGGCCCGCCGGCAGCATGTGGCGGAGCTTCGGCCGGACGTCGTGCTTGACCAGGGTGCGCGCCCGGCCGCGGCCGTAGCGGAAGTACTGCCGCGCCAGCGCGCCGAGCGAGGGGCGCATGGCGTAGCGGATGCGGAGATCGGCGGCGAGCCAGATGCGGCCGCCGGCTCCAGCGAGGCGAAGGTCATACTCGGCATCCTCGTTGTGCGAGAAGCTCGGGTCATAGCCGCCGAGGCGGCGGAACCACGCGAGCGCGAAGCCCGCGTGATGACCGTGGTCGACGAAGCCCGGCCGTGCGCCACCGCGGTGCGCCGCGCCGCCGCTGCCGAGCGGCGTGTCGACGATCCACGCCGCCGCCCGCGCGAACGGCGTGGTGCCGACGGCGTCCATCGGCACCACCAGCGATGCGACGCCGAGCGAGTCGAGCCGCTCGGCGACGGCGAGGACGAAGCCGGAGGGATACTGCGAATGCGCGTCGCAGCGCACCAGGATGCGGTGCTCGGGGCCCGCCGCGGCGTCGACCGCGCGGTTGATGCCGGCCGACTGCAGCCGGTCGGGGTTGTCGAGCAGGATCACGTTGGGGTGCGCGTCGCCGAAGGCCGCGACGATCTCGCGCGTCCGGTCGCTGCTGCCGCCGTCGGCGACGACGATGCGGACCCCGGCCATCGCCGGGTCGTTGCCGAGGATCGAGCGCAGGCAGGCCTCGATGTGGGCTTCCTCGTTCAGCGCCGGAACGACGACGAGGACGCTGGCGGCGAGGTCGGTGCGGGAGCGCCAGGGCTCGATTGCGGCGTCCATGGCCCGCCTCACCGCCGCAGTCGGGCCAGCGCCCAGCGGATCGAGCCGAAGATGGTGAGGTCGATCCCCAGGCGGCGGCGGGCGAAGGCCGCGAGGAGCGCGCACCAGAAGCCCCAGGCGACCACGACGGCCCAGGCGGCGCCGGTCGGGCCGGCGTAGTGGCCGCCGACGACGACGCCGGCGACGAGCAGGCAGGTCGCGGCGAACGTCGTCGAGAGGAACACCGTGTAGTGCTTGCTGAACGCGAGCACCGACGAGGCCGGCCCGAAGATCGCCATCAGGAGCGGCTCGCCCATGAGGATGAGCAGGAGCGGCGCGGCGTCGACGTACTCGGGACCGAAGAGCCGCAGGAGGTGCGGCCCGAGGTAGACGAGCGCGCCGAAGCAGAGGAGGAGCGGCCAGAGCTTCAGGTGGTTGCTGATCGCGATGAGGCGCTCGACCGCGACCGTCTCGGAGCGCGCCATCGCCGCGGAGAGCGCCGGCATGAAGTTCTGGTTCACCGCGGTCAGGCCGAACTTTACGAAGCCGACGATGCGGACCGCGATGGCGAACTTCGCGACGTCGGCGGCGGACAGCGACAGCGAGGAGACGGTGATCGCGAGGTCGCGGCCGAACTCCAGGAAGATCGCCCCGGCGCCGAGCTGCAGGCCGATGCCGACCCAGGCGCGCCAGGGGGCGTAGTCGGCCTTGACCTTCGGAACCGAGCGGTAGAGCGGCAGCGTGAGGAGCGCCTGCAGGCCGACGCCGATCGCCACCGACAGGACGAAGCAGACGAGGACCGCCTCGGCCGACGGCGCGCCGACGACGAGGCTCAGCGCCAGCACCGCCAGCACCAGCGACGCCGGACGGACGAGCTGCACCGGAAAGGTGGCGGCGAGCGGCCGGCCGAAGCCGAGCGACTGGCTCGACAGGACCCGCCCGAGGCCGAGGAGCGCCGCCCCGGGCACGGCGATCGCGAGCGGCCAGTAGGTCGGATCGCGGCGGGCCAGGACGATGAGAGCGGCGAGCGCGCCGCCGCCCACGATGAGCCCGAGGCCGAGCGCCTGCGCCGTGCCGAAGCGGAGATAGCCGCGCACGCGCCCGGCCTCGTCGTGGGCGAGATAGCTCGGCAGGAAGCGCACCGCCGCAGCCTCGATGCCCCCGGACGCGAGCAGCGCGCCGAGCATGCCGGCGGAGATGGCGCTGAGCGCATGGCCGACCTCGCCAGGCTGCATGGTGCGTGCCATGACGAGGTTGAGCAGGATGGCGGCGGTGGCGCCGCCGAGGCGGCAGGCCACCTGCAGCGCGATGGTGACGACGGTCGCGGCGGAGAAGAGCCCGGCGCGGTCGAGGCGGGTCGCGGCGCGCGCATCGCCGGCCGATGGCGACGCGGGCGTCACGCGGCACCTCCCGGCGGGATGTCGGCTCGCGGCGCGCCCGTCATATCATATCGACCAGCTCTCGAGCGCAAGCCCGGTCAGCGCGCGGAACCGCGCGGCGTCCTCGGCGAGCTCGGCGCGGAACCGGGCGAGGACCGCCTCGTCGGCGGTTGCATTCTGCCGGGCGGGCCCGAGCTCCATCACCTGGCGCAGCCGCCGCCGCACGCCGGGCGGCAGCGCGCGGCGCAGGTCGCTGACCACCGGGTTGCGGCGGAAGCGCAGGAACCAGAGCGGCATCCGCGCCAGCCGCTCGGACTCGTTGCTGCGGCTGTCGAGGAGCGCGGGCCACGGCGTCGCGAGCCCGAGGAACCCCTGCACGCGGCCGAGTGCTCGCTGCGGCGCGGTGCGGATCTCGTCGTAGTCGAGCACGAGGATCCGCTCGATCGGGAAGACCGCGAGATAGCTCTCGAGCTGGCGCGCATAGCGGCTGGTCTCCAGCACGTGCGCGACCACGGCCGGGTCGGCCACGTCCTGGCCGTTGTTGGCGCAGAACGCGTAGTGCGACGCTGCCCGGTCCACCGGGTCGCGCACCACGTAGATCAGCCGCACGTCGGGGATCGCCGCATGGATCCGCTCCGGCACGCCCTTGAACACGTCGTGCTTGGTGTAATTGGTCGAGGACTCCCCGCGCAGCCGGGCGCCCTTCGGGAACAGCTGCCCGTACCAGGCGAAGCCGCGGCGGTAGTTCAGCCCCTCGACGAAGAAGTCGGTCTCCTTCTCCAGCGACATGCCGACGTCGGGATGGGCGTCGAGATAGCCGTGCAGCGCGGTCGTCGCCGAGCGCATCGCGCCGATGACGATGAAGTCGGGCAGCAGGCCGCGCGCCTCGGGCCTCGCGGATTTCAGCGCGCTCCCGCTCATCCGAACAGCGCCTTCGCCCGCTCGTGGATTTGCAGGTCGAGCGCGCAGAGCCCCTCGAGCCGGGCCTGCTGATCCGCGGTCAGGGTGATCGCCGCCGCGCGGGCCTCGTTGGCGTGGCCGAGCTCGAGCCGCACGCCGAACATGTCGCGGAACCGGGCGAGGAAGGTCGGCACCTCGTCGATGAAGCCGACGAGCGCGAACTGCGGGAGCCGCGCCAGCGCGAGCTTCAGGCACGCGGTCTCCTCGTCCGGGGCGACCGTCTGCCGGCCGGAGAGGTAGCGCAGGTTCACCATCGCGTGCTGCCGGGCGATCGGCCCGGCGAGCCAGGCCTCCACGTCGCCACTGGCGGTGCCGGTGGCGATCGCCTCGCGCAGGTTCGAGACTGCGCGCGACACCGGGTCGCGCATCATGGTGACCAGGCGATACTGCGGCAGGACGAAGCGCTCGACCTCCGGGGTGAAGAGCACGTGACCGTGGATCAGCTGGGTGTCCCAGCAGAGGTGGGTCAGGACGATCGCGTTGCGCAACGCGAAGGTGAGCGCGCCGTTTGCGTGGTCGTCGTGGCAAAGGTCGACGTCGTCGCGGCCGAAATGCAGGATCGCCGCCGCCCGGCGGGTGGAGAAGGCATCGACCACGGCGACGCGCCGCTGCATCGGCACGGTCGCGTAGAGCGCTTCGGCCAGCGAAGTGCCGCCGCATTTCGGCAGGTGCAGGAACAGGCACTTCTGCGACAGCCCGCCGCCGAGGATCATCCTTCGGGTGCGCCCCGAATAGACCGTCAGGCGCCGGCGCGCTCTTTCGATCAACGGTCATCCCCCGAAAGCCTGCCCCGCCGGACGTGGTGCGGCGAAATGCCCGGCGGGTCAACACGCCCGTTTGGACGGGCTGCCGGCGCGACGCCCGAGGCCTGACCAAGCGCGAAAAGTGTTGATTGCGAAGATTTGCATCCATCAACATTTACGAGATTTTGCAATAAAATACAAAGGTAATTGTTCGAGATATTATAGTTAATCGAAATATTTGTTATCCATGCGCCCCCGTGACTCCCGACATTCGCCATAAACCGGGAGCCGGCCAAGTGACAGTCAATCTCGACCGCTACACGAAGATCATCGCGGATGACTTCGACGACGGGTTGTCCAGCATCTGGTCGACGGGGCCGCGGCGCGGCGCCTACACCACGAACAGCCCCTCCGCGCTGTTCCTGGACGGCAGCGAGGTCGACGCGCATGGGCAGAGGCTCGGCATCGAGCCGATCTCGGTCGAGGGCGGCGTGCTGACGCTTGGCTCGGGTGTCATCCCGGACGCGAAGCTCGACGACGCGCGCGCGCTTCTCGCCAGCACCGGCGAGGATCGCAACGCCGGCAAGCTCCGCTACTACACCAGCATGATCGCCACCGACCAGACCTGGAGCCAGACCTACGGCTACATCGAGGTCGTGGCCAAGGTGCCGGCCGGCAAGGGGCACTGGTCGGCGTTCTGGCTCGCCTCGGCCAACGCCGAGTGGCCGCCCGAGATCGACATCGCGGAGGTCTACGGCAAGGGCCTGCATGGGCGGACGCCCAAGGACAACGTGCTGAGTTCGGCCACCTACTTCGACCAGTACGACGAGACCGGCGCCAAGGTGCACGACATTGGGCTCACCAACCCCTACGACCTCGACGCGCACGGCAACCCGGCGCGGCCGAGCGGGCGGCCGGCGGACGGCCGGAGCATCCCGCACTTCCTGCACCTGACCGATGCCTCGAAGCTTGGCCTCGACCTCTACCACGATTTCGTCACCTACGCCGTCGAGTGGACGCCGGACTACGTCTCCTACCTGATCGGCGCCGACCGCGACTCGCTCGTCGAGATCTACCGCACTCCGACGCCCGACGACGTCAAGCAGAACATGTACTTCATCGCCAACGATCAGGTGGGCTCGACCTGGGGCTGGAACCCGGTCAAGGGCCATGACGCCGAGACCTTCGCCGCCGACAACATGCTGCAGCTCGACTCGATCTCGATCTACGCCCGGACACCGGACGCGGTGGTGAGCGGTGCCGGCTTCGGCGCGCTCGTCATGGGCGGCGCCGGTCCCGCGATGCTCGTCGGCACAGCTGGCGACGACGTGGTGGTGACGGGCTCCGCCTACGAGGAAATCGCTCTTCGCGGCGGCAATGACGCCGTGTTCGTGGCCGGCGGGGACGACAACAAGGTAGTCTCGGGCTTCGGCGCGGGCGACGTCGTGGTGCTCGAGGGCTGGACGCTCGACGGCACCGCGGACGTGCTGTCGCGGCTGGTGCAGGTCGGTGGCGACGTGTGGCTGCCGAACGGCGCCGACCCCGACGACCCGCAGACCATCATCTTCCGCGATGCGGTGCTCGCGGATTTCGGCGCGGAGAGCTTCGTCGTGCGCTGGTCGGAAACCCCGGACATCTGGTCGGATCGGCGGCTGGACGCCGGCCGGCTGACCAATGCCGCAAGAACCGGCGTCGTGGTGGCCGATCCGGCCGGATCGAAGCTTTCCGACGTCGGCGGCGGCAGCTTGAGCCCGGTGAAACTGGTCGGGAGCGCGGGGGGCGATCTCTACTACGTCTACGGCCGGCACACGACGATCGTGGAGGCCGCAGGCGGCGGCGTCGACACCGTGCACGCCTACCGCAGCGCCACGCTCGACGCCAACGTCGAGACCCTGATCGGCGATTCCGCCGCCGACGGCCTGGTGCTGACCGGCAACGACCTCGGCAACGTCATCGTGGCCGGCAAAGGCGCGCAGGTGCTCGACGGCGCCGGCGGCGACGATCTCCTCGACCTCAGCCTCGCCCGCGGCGGCACCGTGGTCTACCGCGGCGCGGGCGGGCACGACACCGTCATCGGCTTCGACCGGAACGACCGCCTGGTGCTGGAGCACATCGACTTCCCGAGCCGGGCGGCGCTGGACGGCCACCTGCGGCAGCTCGGCGCCGACGTGATCCTCGACCTCGGCGCCGGCCGCTCGGTGACGTTTCGCGGCACCGACTTCGCCACGCTCGCGCAAGCCGCCATTGTCTTCGACACCGGTGCCGACACGCTGGCGGGAACCGGCTTCGACCCGCACTGGCGCCCGGCAGCGGGCACGCCGGACAGCTGGCTGCAGGGGGGGGCGGGGCCGCTCTCCGGCTACACCGTCATCCATGCCGACGCCACTGGCCGAGCGATGGGGACCGCGGGGAGGGACGCGCTCTTTGCCGGCGACGCGGGAAGCCGGCTGATGGGAAAGGACGAGGCCGACCTGCTGACCTCGGGCGCCGGCGACGACATGCTGAACGGCGGCAGCGGGGCGGACCGGCTGGAGGCCGGCGACGGGGCCGATCGGCTCTGGGGGCAGCAGGGCAGGGACGTCTTCGTGTTCGCGCCCGGCACCACCGGCGTCGACCAGATCAAGGACTTCTCGGCGACGGACGGCGACCGCATCGATCTCTCGCGCTTCGGGGCCAGCGCCGACGCAGCCGGCGTCGAGCTCGTCGAGCGCGGCGATCGGGTGGAGATCCTCGACGCCGACGCCGGATCGACGATCGCCTGGGTCGCGCATGCCGAGTTGGCGGAAGTGCGCGCGGCCCTCGTCTGGGACGCCTGACGGTCAGCCCTTCCGCGCGGCGGGCCGGTCATAGCGCCCGTAGTAGCCCTCCATCGACACCGACTCGTAGCGCCGGAGCTGGCGCGGCGTCATCTGCGTCAGGCACACGCCGATGATCTTGTCGGCGAGCGCGCCGCTGCGCGGCAGCACCCGCTTCAGGTCGGCGACCGCCGTCCTGCCCCAGCGCACCACGAGAACCGCCGCGTCGAGGTGCGGCGACAGCGACAGGCTGTCGGGAATGAAGGCGAGCGGCGGGGTGTCGACGATGATGGTGTCGAGCGCCAGCCCCGCCTCGAGGAGCAGCGCGTCGGCGGCCACGAGATCCTGCTCGGCGGCCTCGAAGCCGGTCGGGTCGGCCAGGCTGACGAGGTGCAGGGTCGCCGTCAGCTGCCGCAGCGCCAGCGAGCCGCTGGCGTTGAGCGGCACCGCCGGCGCGCCCTCGCCGACGCGGGCCAGCTGCACGGTGGCCGACTGATTGCGCAGGTCGCCGTCGATCAGCGCCACGCGGTTGCCCTGCGCGGCAAGGAAGAAGGCGAGGTTGGCCGCGAAGGTGGTCTTGCCCTCGCCCGGAAACGCCGAGATCGCCGCCATCCGAAGCGGCCGGTCGCCGGGCGGCGTCTGCATCCGCATCTCGATGATCGTTCGCCGCAGCGTCTCGCCGGCGAGGGAGAACGGGCTTGCGCTCGCGAACGTCAGCAGGCCGAGCTGGTAGCGGGCACGCCGATCGCCGTGGCTTTCCCCGGGCGCAACCGCCAGCACCTCGCGGCGCGACAGGCGCGGGAACGCTCCGAGATACAGGCTGCCGAGCCGGCTCGACACGTCGTCCGACGAGCGGACGGTGTCGTTGACCTGCTCGCGCAGGAAGACGAGCCCGAGCCCGACGAGGAGGCCGCCGAGCATCGTGGCCGCGAGCACGAGCTTCGCGGACGGGTTGCTCGGGTCGGTGGGCGCGGTCGCGCGCTCGATGATGCGGGCGTTCGAGCGGTGGAAGCCCGCCTCGGTCTGCGCCTCCTCGTAGTTGGCGAGGAGCGCCTCGTACTGCGCCTTCACCGCGTTGGCGCTGCGGCTGAGCTCGCGCAGCTCGACCTGGCTCGACATGATCTTGGCGATCGAGTCCTTCAGGTCGCGGTTCGCCTGCGCGAGCGCGGCGAGCTTGCCCTCGCCGATCGCGATGTTGGCCTCGCGCACGTCGCGCAGCCGGTTCAGCTCGTCGACGATGCGGCTCTTGATCTTGCCCTCGCCGCCGAGCGCGGTGATCAGCTGGCTCTGCGCCGCCAGCACGCCGCCCTGCCGGCCCTCGGGCGTCTCGGCGATGAGCGAGAGCGCGCGCTCGATGGTGGCGATCTCGGTCCTTGCGGTGCTGATGTCGCTGCGGGCGGCGATGATCGCGGTCTCGTTGTCGGCCAGCTCCTGGTACATCGGACCCTGACGGTTCTCGGAATCGTCCTGGATATCGTTCTGGTACTTGTAATCCTCGACCTTCTTCTCCGCCGCCATCACCTGGTTGGAGAGCTCGCCGAGCCGGGTCTCGATGTAGTCGCGCGAGGTCTTGAGCCGGCCGAGCACGACGTCGGCGCGGGTCTCGAAATAGACGTCGGCAATGGTGTTGGCGATCGCCGCCGCCATCTCCGGCGTGTCGGCCTTGGCGTCGATGCGCAGGACGTACGTCGTGCCCTCGCGGCTGATGGTGATGTTGTCGGCGAGGTCGTCGATCGTCGCCTGCAAAACCGCGGCGTCGCTCGGCGCGGGCTCGCCGGCCTCCGCGTCGGCTGCCATCTCCTGCCGCATCGGCGTCAGCAGGTCGAGCCGCGTTGCCACCGTCCCGAGCAGGTCGCGCGAGGACAGCACCTCGACCTCGGAGTCGACGACGAGCGCATCGGCGAGCAGCACGGTGGAGGCCTGCGGCGCGTCGACGATGTCCTCGCCGACGCGCGGGTCGATGATGATCGACGCGCGCGCCGAATAGAACGGCGTCTGCAGCAGGGAATAGAGCCCGCCGAGCAGCATGAAGCCGAGGACGCAGGCGGCCAGGATCGGCAGGTTGCGCCGGACCGAGCGCAACGCCCGCCTCACAAGCTCCGCAGGATCAAGCGACGCGAGATCCTGGGACGCCTCGTATCTCACGCCTCGAATCGCTTTCATGGCCCACCCGATGCGAAGATTCTACCGCTTATGGCACGGTTGCGGTGCGCTTGACTCCCGCCGCGCCGATGACCCTTTGGTGAGGCAGGGACCGTCAAGTCCAGCACGGGCCGCAGGCGAACAGGGCTTCGGTGGCCCCGGCATGGTGCATCAGCAGCATCGAGGCGATGCCGTAGGCGCCGCGCCGCATGACCACCACCGGAACGGTATCGGCGAGGATTCGCAGATCGCGCAGCACCGAGTTGTCGGACGCATAGGAGACGTCGAGCCGCACGCGCTCGGCAAAGGTCGTGTCGCTGCGGCCGCTGACCTGCCAGGCGCCGGTCAGGCCGGGGCGAAGCGCGAGGTAGTGGCCGACAAGGTCGCCATAATGCACGAGCTCGGTCCGGGTCACCGGCCGCGGCCCGACGAGGCTCATGTCGCCGCGGAGCACGTTGAAGAGCTGCGGCAGCTCGTCGAGGCTGGTCTTGCGCAGGAAGCTGCCGATACCCGGCAAGATTCGCGGATCGTGGCGCAGCTTCTGAGATCGATTCCACTCGTCCAGCGCTTTGGCATCACGGGAGAGCAGATCGGCGAGAACCGCTTCGCTGTCCTTTGCCATTGTGCGAAACTTCAGGCACTGGAACGGCCGGCCGTTGCGACCGATGCGAGTGTGTCGATACAGTGCAGGGCCCCCGTCGCGTTGCCAAATCAGGAGACAGATCGCGATGAGCATTGGGAACGAAGCAAGTATTGCCGCCAGAGCGAGCGTGATGTCGATGGCTCGCTTCCCGAAGTATTCTTGGCTATTCGTCTTTACGCCTGATCGCCACATGCCGAAATCTCACACTTGACCGGCAAGGCTACCTGCTGGGCAGAGCCAGATCATAACAATAGCGCTGGTATTCGCGTTTTAAGATGTGGGATAGGATGGAGTCAAGACTTGCAAAGCCACCTGAGCGATCATCGGAATTGAAGGTGCAGATTGGGAGACACGACTATAACGATTGGGGAATTTCGCCAGCTGGTTGTTTTTTTTGCCGGAAACGTTACGAAGATTACGCCTTTCGGGTAGGGTAGGCGCGAAAGCTTGACCGAGAGTTTTGCAAAACGGGAAAGTCTGCCGCGACCGCCGCGAGTATTCGTATTCGGCTTCGACGTCGGCGAGGCCGCGCAGATCCGCCGCGTCCGCGGCCTGCAGTCGATCGGCGCGCAGGTCTCCTCGGCGATGATGCGGCGCAGCAACATGAACCCGTCCCTGGTCCCCGACTGGCCCAACCTGGTTCTCGCCGACGTGGAGAACGAGCGGATCGGCCGTCGCCTGCTGACCGTGCTCGGCTCGATCGCCCGCGTCGCCCGCGAGCCCGGCCTTCTCGCCGGCAGCGACATGATCCTGGCGCGGAACTTCGACATGCTGATCATCGCCTGGGCGGGACGGGCGCTGACCGGGAACCGGTCGGTGCCGCTGGTCTACGAGTGCCTCGACATCCATCGCCTCTTCGTGCGCTGCGACGGCCTCGGGCGCTTCGCCCGCTGGTGCGAGCGGCGGCTTCTGGCGCGGTGCGCCGCGGTCGTGGTCTCGTCGCCGGGGTTCCTGCGCAACTACTTCGGCCCGGTGCAAGGCTATGTCGGCCCGGCGATCCTGATCGAGAACAAGCTCTGGTTCGACGGGCCCGCGGTGCCGCGCCCCGCGACCCCGCGCGCGCGGCAGGCGGGCGAGCCGCTCACCGTGGGCTGGGTCGGCTCGATCCGCTGCACGCCGAGCCTTCGGCTCCTCATGGCCGCCGCCGATGCGCTCGGGGCCCGCGTCCGCATCGTGATCTCCGGCAACATCCACGGCCACGCGGTGCCCGATTTCGCGGCCGAGATCGCGCGGCGGCCGAACGTCAGCTACACCGGTCCCTATCACTACCCGGACGGGCTCGCCGCGGTCTACGGTGGCGCCGATGTGGTCTGGTCGCAGGATCTCTGGCAGTCGGGGGCGAATTCCGACTGGCTGCTGCCGAACCGGATTTACGAGGCGAGCTATTTTGGCTGCCCCTCGATCGCGGTTGCCGGCACCGAGACCGGCCGGCGCATCGCGAGTGACGGGCTCGGCTTCACCATTCCGGCGCCGACACCGGACGCGCTCGTCAAGCTCCTGTCGCGGCTCGCGACCGAGGCGGGGCTCGCCAGCGTTCGCGCCACGTCCGAACGGCTGCTCGGCCGGCCAGCCACCGACTTCCAGCTGCTGCCCGACGACTACGTCCGGAGCTTCGCGCCGATCCTGTCGCGCCATGACCAGCCGTAGCCGATCCCTAGCGGCCGCCGTCCTCCGGCAGCGCCGCGCCGCCCGCGGCAAAGGCGGCGTTGGGCCGCCAGAGCGGGTCGAACCCGTGCCCCGCCGGCGCCGTCCCCGATCCGGACGTCTCGAAGCTCTCCGGCCCGAGCGCGACGCCGGGGTCGCGGAAGGTGATCGACTGGCCCGCGCCGAGGTCGAGCACGACGTCGGAGCCCACCGCGAGCAGGCGCGCCGCGGCGTCCGCTGCGGACAGCCCGAGGTCGCGCAGCGCCACGCGGTCGCCGGCACGAAACCCAATGACGGTGTCGTGCCCGTCGCCGGGGCTCGCGACGATGCGCCGGCCCTTGCCCGGGGGCCCGAGATCGATGAGGTCGTCGCCCCTGCCGCCCGCGAGGACCGCGCCGTCGCCGGCGCTGGTGACGCGGTTGTTCGCGTCGTTGCCGGTGAGCACCAGGCCCGTCCGTCTCGCGTTGTCGCGGGCCGGCGCGCCGGTCAGGTTCTCGACGTTTGCGGGCAGGGCGTAGGAGACCCGCGCGAGCACGGTGTCGACCCCGCCATCCGGCGCCTCGACGATGCGCGTGTCGCTGCGGCCGACGGTGTAGCGATCGCCGAAGCCGCTGCCGACGAGGGTGACGGGACCGGCCGTCCGGGCCCCGCCATCGGAGAGCTTCGACCCCATGGGATCGGCGTGAAGCTCGACCGCGCCCGGCGCCGGGGTCAGCGTGGCGGGGTCGCGGCGGACGCTCGACCAGATGTCGGGGGTTCGCGGCCAGCGCGAGACGAGGGACCCGCGGCAGACATCCTCGACCCGGACGCCGCGCAGGATCACCGTCTGCGGGTCGGCCGGATAGGCGCCGTTCACCACCCAGGTGTCCGGCCCCACCTGCCGCAGCCGTGCTGCCGCATCCTGGAAGTCGAAGCCCTCGAGCACCAGCCGATCGGCGCAGCCGAACCCGCGCACGATGGCGTTGTTGGTTCCCCGCGCCAGGAAAACGGCGTCGCCGTTTCCGCCGCCGCCGCGACCCGAGAGGTCCACGAGCGCGAGATCGGGGCCCGTCACGATCTGGTCGCCGCCGGCGGCGCCGCCCACGATCCGGACCGGGCCCGACCCGGCGACGAGCGTCGTCCCGCCGGCGATCACCGTCGTCGGACGCCGGACGTAGAGCGCGACCGAGTCGACCTCGAGCCGGTTCCCGGGGGCGAAGAGTGCCGACTCCTCGCCCGGGACCGGGTTCCAGCCCCAGCGCGATCCGATCTGGTCGTTGATGATCGCGTACATCGGCGTCGTGACGTCGGGTGGCGTCGGCGTCGCGTAGATCAGCCGCAGCCGGTCGCGGGAGGGGCCGAAGTAGAACCGCACTTCCTCGGGCGTCCATTCCGCCGCCCAGGTCCAGAAGCGGTCGTAGATGTCGGCGCCGAGGTCCGCGGCATGCACCACCGTGTCGAAGGAATAGCGCTGCGCCGCGCCGTTCGGCTTCGCCCGCGGCGGGCTCGGCTTGCCTCCGGCATCCGGGGCGTGGGGGTTGTCGAGATCGACGCGCTGGCTGGCGTTGCCGGCGGCATCGATCGCGTCGAAGAACACCGCGACGCTGAAGCTGTCGTCCTTCGGCGTCGGCTGCCGCAGGCCCTTGCCGTACGCCTCGAACACGTCGATCTCCGGCGGCCAGCCGATCCCCGCCGGCGCCAGCCAGAACGCCGGCCAGTGCCCCTTGCCGCGCGGGATCCGGGCCCGGATCTCGAAATAGCCGTAGGTCTGGCTCCAGGTCTGGTCGGTGGCGAGCATGCCGGTGTAGTAGCGCGCCGCGCCGAGCTTCCCGGCCTCGGCGGGCGCGAGTGCCGCCAGCGCCTCGCGCGCCGCGTCCGGCAGGAATCCCGCGCCGATGCCGAGCACGCCGTCCTCGACCTGGATCGGATCGAGGCCGAGGGGATTGCCGGCCGCATCGCGCTCGGTGCCGCTCAGGAACACCGATACCGGGCTGTTGGTGAAGAGGCTCTGCCGCCGCGGCGTCGCCGACCACGGGCCGGACAGCCCGTCGGTGAAGGCGAGCGGGGCGGAGAAGTCGTCGCGAAATACCAGCTCGTAGGCGCCGAGGTCGGGCTGGGCTGCGGCCGGAATGCCACCGAGAAGTCCGCTTGCCGCCATGACCGCCGCCACCGCCCTGCGCACCCGCCCGTCCTCCGCCGTCCCGACGCGCCGCTCGCGTCGCCGTGCCGCGGGCTTATGCTTGCAGGGGTCCGCGCCGCAGCACAACCAGCGCCCGATCACGCAGACGTTCCCGCGCAGTTCGGGAGTGAAGCGCCGCTTTCGCTATTCAATCGCACGGCAGAAGCTCCTATCGTCGCCTTCCACAGGATTGCAGCCCCGTCCTCGGGGCGGGTGGAATTCAGAGGTGCAGGCGTGGGAGTTCGCGACGAACGCGGAGCGGAGCTCGCGGCGGCGCTGCCCATCGGGATCATCGGCGCCGGGGATGCGGAAGATGGCGCCCTTGCAGAACGGAGCAGCCTCGGGGCGGCGCTCGCCGTCTTCGACTACGGCTATCTCGTCCTCATCCTGCTGATCTCGAGCTCAGCCTTCACGTTCCTCGATTTGAACAGCCCGCTCTGGGCGCTGAGCTATCTGCTCTTCATCGCGCGAATCCCGTTCTGCTATCGCGACTATCTGGCGTTCTGCCGCGAGAACCGCGCGCTCACCCTCTATGCCGCGCTCTGCCTCGTCTCGATCGCCTGGTCGGCTGCGCCTGCCGGCACGCTGCACTTCGCCCTGCTGGTCGCGGCAACCACGGCGATTGCGCTCTTTCTCGCGATGCGATTCTCATTGCGCGACTTCTTCCTGATCTCCGCGTGGGTCTACCTGTTCCTGATGATTGCCTCATTCGCGAACATTCACGGCACCATTCATCCGGCCTATAACGAGCTCGGGCGGTTCATCGGGATATTCCAGTCGAAGAACGCCATCGCCTACGGGTCGATCAACTTCTCGCTCTACGCCATCTTCATCATGCTGGTCCTGCGCGACGTGCCGATCGCGACCCGGCTGGTCTTTCTCGCCGGCTTCGTCGTCACGCTCTACATGGCTACGCTCTACGGGTCCGCCACGGCATCGGTCATGCTGGTGACGTTCCCCGTCTTCTCGGTCTGGCTCGCGTTCGTTCTCAACGTGCGGTCGGGCCTCTTCCTGAGCGTCATGCCGGTCTGCCTCGGGCTGGCCGTGTTCCTGCTCGTGGTGATGATCGGCCGCTTCGACCCGGTCACCCCGGTCCTCGCGCTGCTCGGGAAGGACGCGACGCTCTCCGGCCGCACCGTCCTCTGGCAGATGGGGCGCGAGGCGTTTCTCGCCCGGCCGCTGCTCGGCTTCGGCGCCGATGGTTTCTGGCAGTACCTGCCCAACCAGCCGGCCATCGAGGTCGTCCGCCGCCTCTACGGCGAGACCATCATCGGTTTCCACAACCTCGTGGTCGAGATGCTCGTCGCCCTCGGGCCGCTCGGCCTCGTGGCGCACCTGACGATCGGCGCGGTCGGAACGGCACGGGCGATCCGCTGCTTCCGGGCGGAGCGCGATCCGCTGGCGATCTGGGCCTTGGTGATGATCGTCGCGCTTTACGTGCAGGCGATGGTCGCGCCCCTCGCCTACGCGCCGCACACGATCTCCTACATCACGCTCGTCGTCCTCGCCGCCACCCTCGGCAAGCGCGGGCTTCCGATGATCGACCGCAGCCCCGGGCGGCGGCCGCCTCCGGGCTGACATTGCGGCGCACCCCCCGATGAGCCTCGATGCCTGTCCAGAAGAAGCGATGCCCCTGCCATGATCGAATCCGCCAACGACCACGAGGATGGCCACACGATCGCGGCCGAGGTCTGCGTGGTCGGCGCCGGCATCGCCGGGATCACCCTGGCGCTGCGGCTGGCCCGGGAGAACGTCGGCGTCTGCCTGATCGAGGGCGGCGGCGAGCGATACTCCCGAAGGTCGCAGGCGCTCTACGACGGGCTGGTCACCACCCCGCCGTACAGCCTGACCGGCACCCGCACCCGGATGCTCGGCGGCAGCTCGAACTGCTGGGGGGGCTGGACACGGCCGCTCCGTGCGGCCGACTTCGCCGGGCGGCCGTGGGTCGGCGACGGCAGCGGCTGGCCGATCGGCGAGGAGGATGTCGCGCCCTACTACGACGACGCAGCGCGGCTCCTGCAGGTGATGCGCAACGAGCCCGATGCGGCGCGCCGCGCGGCGCTCGCCCCAGCCGTGGCCGAGGCGGCGGCGCTCGGCGGCGACACCTTCGCGCCGATCTTTTTCGAGATGAGCCCGCGCACCGCCTTCGGCCGGATCTACCGGGGCGAGCTGGCCGCGGCCCGCTCGCTCCGCGTGGTGCTCGACGCGACCGCGACGCGCCTCCTGACCGATCCGGCGAGCGATGCGGTCGTCGGCCTCGAGGCGCGGTCGGAGCGCGGCCGGCTGCGGGTGAACGCGCGGACCTTCGTCCTCGCCGCCGGCGGCATCGAGAACCCGCGGCTCCTCCTCGCCTCGGGCGGGATCGGCAATGGCGCCGACCTCGTCGGGCGCTACTTCATGGACCATCCGCGGATCCGGTTGCAGCACGTCCTGCTGCCGCGCGGGTCGGGCCTCGCCACGCTCTACGACATGCGGCCGCACGGCGGCGGCACGATGGTCGGCCGGCGCGAGATCCTGAGCGCGCTGATGGCGGCGAGCCCGGAGGAGCAGCGGCGCGCCGGCGTCCTGCAGTGCTACACCGGCCTCATCCCCTGCTACGTCGGCGTGAGCGACTCCACCCTCGAGGACGCCCGCCACACCTGGAAGGCGCTCTGCAACCAGCCGCACGAAGCGGTCGACCTGAAGCGCGCCGCGGTTGCGGCGGTGACCGGGCCGCTGGCGCTCGCCTACTATGCCGGGCGCCGGATGAACCTGCGCGGCGCCCAGGTGCGGTTCGAGCTGAAGACGGTGATCGAGCCGCTGCCCGACCGCGACAACCGCGTCGAGCTCGCCGCCGAGACCGACCGCCACGGCGTGCCGAAGGTGCGGCTGACCTGGCGGCGGCACGAGCTCGAGCGCAAGACCCACCGCCATGCGGTCGGGCTCTTCACCAAGGCGATGGCGCGCGCCGGCTACGGCCGCTCGACGATACCGGCCGGCGTCTGGGAGCCGGCGGCCTGGCAGGCCCGCACCCGGTCGACCTGGCACCACATGGGCACGACGCGCATGGCTGCCTCGCCCGCGCAGGGCGTGGTGGACCTGAACGGCCGCGTCTTCGGCGTCCCCAACCTCTACGTGGCCGGCAGCTCGATCTTCCCCACCGGCGGCGGCAGCCCGCCCACCTTCACGATCGCGGCCCTCGTCCTCCGCCTGGCCGAGCACCTGCTGCGCGCCTGAGAGCCCGAGACCTCGACGCACGAGTCGTTGACTCCGGCGGGGCGGGTCCGCAGTCTGGCCATCCGCCAGGGGCCGAAATGACGCAGAGCATTCGGAAGGAGGACTGGGAGCGATACCGGGCGCTGGGCGAGGTTCCGCCGAGCGTGCGCGAGGTCGTGCTCCGGTCCTGGGAGCGGTCGCGGGCGGCGCGGACCGCCGACCAGCTCAAGGCGGCGCCGCGTCTCGGCGAGGACGAGCTGGCGGAGACGCGCAAGCGCAGCCGGCGGCTGCGCGGCGCGGCGCGGGGCGCGCTCGGGCGGGCCGGGTACCTGCTCGGCGATTCCGAGAGCATGCTGCTCCTGTGCGACGCGGCGGGCGTGGTGACCGACGCGGTCGGCGACTCGAGCGTGATGGATCGCGGCCGCGAGAACCACCTGCAGCCGGGCGGGCGCTGGCTGGAGGCGGCGATCGGGACCAACGCGATCGGGACGGCGCTGCACCTCGGGCGGCCGGTGGCGATCACCGGCGTCGAGCATTTCTGCGAGGAGATCCAGCGCTGGTCGTGTGCCGCGGCGCCGGTCACCGATCCCGCGAGCGGCCGGCTGATCGGCGTCGTCGACGTGTCGGGGCCGGCGGGACAGCTGCCGCGGCAGGCGGCGGCGCTCTCGAGCGCGGTCGGGGCGCAGATCGAGGAGGCGCTGCGCCAGGCCGACGCCGAGGAGCACCAGCGGCTGGTCGAGCGGCTGCTGGCGCGCGGCGGGCGCTGGGCAAGCGACGAGGTGGTGCTGCTCGACCGGTTCGGGCGCGAGGTCTACGCCTCGGAGCGGTTCCGCGGCATGGCGGCGGAGTTCGGCAGCTTCGAGGCGGCGCGGGCGCTGCTCTCGGCCGGCGATCTCGACCGCGACGGCCTCCTCGAAGCGCTGAGCGAGACGCTGCCGGGGGCGAGCGTCGATCTGATGCTCGAGGGTCCCGAGGCGGTCGGGGTGACGATCGCGCTGCGCCGCAGCCGCTCGCGAGGACAGCCGGACCGGTTGCCGACGCTCGACTGGATCGGCGGCGGCAGCCCGGCGATGGCGGCGATCTGCGCGCAAGCGAAGGCGCTGGCGAAAAGCGGGGTGCCGCTCCTGATCGCGGGGCAGACCGGGACCGGCAAGGAGCTGGTGGCGCGGGCGATCCACCGGGAGGGGCCGCTCGCCGCCTGCCCGTTCGAGGTGCTGAACTGCGCGCTGCTGACGGTCGACCGGCTGCGCGAGGACATCGCGGCCGGCGAGGGCGCGGCGCGGCTCGGGCGCACCGGCGGCGTCCTCTGCCTCGACGAGCCGCTGGAGATCCCCGAGACGGCGCAGGCGATGGTGGCGCGGCTGGTCGAGAAGCTGATGACCGAGGCTGGGACGCGGCTCGCGGTGGTGACGCTGACGACGGGCGATCTCGCGGCGGCGACGGCGGACGGGCGGCTCCGGAGCGATCTCTACTATCGGCTTGCGGGCGCGGTGCTGGAGCTGCCGCCGCTCGCCGAGCGGCGCGACGACGTCGGGCGGCTGGCGCGGTTCTTCGCCGAAGCCGTGGCGCGGCGCAGCGGCCGCCGCGAGGTGCGCTTCACGCCGGCGGCGATGACGCGGCTTTCGGCGCACGACTGGCCGGGCAACGTGCGCGAGCTGCGCAACCTCGTCGAGACGATGGCGGCGATCTCGACGAGCGGCATCGTCGACCTCCGCGACCTGCCGGCGGCGATCCGCGATCCGCGGCGGACGGCGGGAGCGGAGACGCTGCGCGGGCGCGAGCGGGTCGAGATCCTCGACGCGATCGCCGAGACGGGCGGCAACCTGACCGAGGTGGCGCGCCGGCTCGGCATCGCCCGCTCGACGCTCTACGTGAAGCTCGAGGAGCACGGGATCGAGCGGCCGCGGCGGCACTGACTGCCAGTCCGAGGCTCCGACCAACTCCCGGCCGACGACATCATCCTTCGCGCCCGCGACAGCCGTGTTTGCGTCCGCAACATGTCCGGCGCACCGTCCGGCATCCGGACGACCGCGGAACCCGCGCCGGCGGCATCCTTCCCTCGCGTCGCATGAGGCGGCGCCCGGACGGGAGGAATTTGACCGTGCCTTTGGACAAGGAGACTGTCCGCCGCGTGCAGGTGCTCGGCATCGACGCGGGCGGAACGATGACCGACACCTTCTTCGTCGATAGCGACGGGGACTTTGTGGTCGGCAAGGCGCAGTCGACGCCGCAGAACGAGGCGCTCGGCCTCATCGCGTCGTCGAAGGAGGGCCTCGAGCACTGGGGGCTGACGCTGGAGGAGGCGCTCGGCGAGATCCAGACCGGGGTCTACTCCGGCACCGCGATGCTCAACCGCGTGGTGCAGCGCAAGGGGCTGCGCTGCGGGCTGATCGTCAATGCCGGGATGGAGGATTTCCACCGCATGGGCCGGGCGATCCAGGCCTACCTCGGCTTCGCCTACGAGGACCGCATCCACCTCAACACCCACTACTACGACGAGCCGTTGGTGCCACGCCACCTGACCCGCGGGGTCATGGAGCGGGTCGACATGTCGGGCACCGTCGTCATCCCGCTGCGCGAGGACACGGCGCGGACCGCGGCGAAGGATCTGATCGCCCAGGACGTGGAGGGCATCGTGATCTCGCTCCTCCACTCCTACCGCAATCCCGAGCACGAGCGGCGGGTGCGCGACATCGTCGAGGCGGAGGTCGCCGCCTCGGGCAAGAAGATCCCGGTCTTCGCCTCGACCGACTACTACCCGGTGCGCAAGGAGACGCATCGCACCAACACGACGATCCTCGAGGCCTATGCCGCCGAGCCGTCGCGGCAGACGCTGAAGAACATCAGCAGCTCGTTCAAGGACAAGGGCTCGAAGTTCGACTTCCGGGTGATGGCGACGCACGGCGGCACCATCTCGTGGAAGGCCAAGGAGCTGGCACGCACCATCGTCTCCGGCCCGATCGGCGGCGTGATCGGCGCGAAGTTTCTGGGCGAGACCCTCGGCTATGCCAACATCGCCTGCTCCGACATCGGCGGCACCTCGTTCGACGTCGCGCTCATCACCCAGAACGAGCTGACCATCCGCAACGACCCGGACATGGCGCGCCTCGTGTTGTCGCTGCCGCTCGTCGCCATGGACTCGGTCGGCGCTGGCGCGGGCAGCTTCATCCGGCTCGACCCCTACACCAAGGCGATCAAGCTCGGGCCGGATTCCGCGGGCTACCGCGTCGGGGTCTGCTGGGAGGAGTCAGGGATCGAGACGGTGACGATCTCGGACTGCCACGTGATCCTCGGCTATCTCAACCCCGACAACTTCCTCGGCGGGCAGGTCAAGCTCGACCGGCAGCGCGCCTGGGAGGCGATGAAGGACCAGATCGCCGACCCGCTCGGCCTCTCGGTCGAGGACGCGGCGGCGGGCGTCATCGAGCTGCTCGACAGCGAGCTGCGCGACTACCTGCGGTCGATGATCTCGGGCAAGGGCTCGACGCCCGGCAACTTCGTCTGCTTCAGCTACGGCGGCGCCGGGCCGGTGCATACCTACGGCTACACCGAGGGCCTCGGCTTCGAGGACGTGATCGTGCCGGCCTGGGCCGCGGGCTTCTCGGCCTTCGGCTGCGCGGCGGCGGATTTCGAGTACCGCTACGACAAGTCGCTCGACATCAACATCGCGGTCGACGCGAGCGACGATCTGAAGGCGGCGCAGGCGAAGACGCTCGAGGCCGCCTGGGCCGAGCTCAAGGCGCGGGTCCTCGAGGAGTTCGAGCTCAACGGCTACGCGGCGGACAAGGTGACGCTGCAGCCGGGCTTCCGCATGCAGTACCGCGGGCAGCTCAACGACCTCGAGATCGAGAGCCCGATCGCCTCGGCGGCGACGGCGGCGGACTGGGACAAGCTCGTCCAGGCGTTCAACGACACCTATGGCCGGGTTTATGCCGCCTCCGCCCGCTCGCCCGAGCTCGGCTACTCGGTCACCGGCGCGATCATGCGCGGCACGGTGCCGATCCCGAAGCCGCGCATCCCCAAGGAGGCGCTGACCGGCGAGACCCCGCCCGAGGCGGCGAAGCTCGGCACGCGCAAGTTCTACCGCAAGAAGCGGTGGGTCGACGCGCAGCTCTACCGGATGGAGGCGCTCCAGCCCGGCAACCGGATCACCGGCCCCGCCGTCATCGAGTCCGACGCGACCACCTTCGTGGTGCCCGACGGGTTCGAGACCTGGCTCGACGGCCACCGCCTGTTCCACCTCAAGGAAGTCTGAGGGAGAGACGAGATGAACGTCCAGACGACGATCGAGACCCGCGGCATCGTCCGCGGCGGCGAGACGCTGAAGCAGCACCGCGACCGGCTGATGGCCGCGACCAAGCGCACGAAGCACTATGCCGGGCTGACCCGCATGGAGCTGCGCGACAGCGACCCGATCAAGTACAACAAGCTCTTCTCGCGGCTGCGCGCCGGCGTGGTCGACGCCCGCGAGACGGCGAAGAAGATTGCGGCCTCGCCGATCGTGGAGCAGGAGGGCGAGCTCTGCTTCACCCTCTACAACGCCGCCGGCGACTCGATCCTGACCTCGACGGGGATCATCATCCACGTCGGAACCATGGGCGCGGCGATCAAGTACATGATCGAGAACGATTGGGAGTCCAATCCGACGATCCGCGACAAGGACATCTTCTGCAACAACGACAGCCTGATCGGCAACGTGCACCCGTGTGACATCCACACCATCGTGCCGATCTTCCACGACGGCGAACTGATCGGCTGGGTCGGCGGCGTCACCCACGTGATCGACACCGGCGCGGTCGGGCCGGGCTCGATGACGACCGGGCAGGTGCAGCGTTTCGGCGACGGCTACTCCGTCACCTGCCGCAAGATCGGCGAGAACGACACGCTGTTCCGCGACTGGCTGCACGAGAGCCAGCGCGCGGTCCGGACCACCCGCTACTGGATGCTCGACGAGCGCACGCGCGTCGCCGGCTGCCACATGATCCGCAAGCTCGTCGAGGAGGTGATCGCCGACGAGGGGATCGATGCCTACTGGAAGTTCGCCTACGAGGCGGTGGAGCACGGCCGGGTCGGCCTGCAGAACCGCATCAAGGCGATGACGATCCCCGGCAAGTACCGCCAGGTCGGGTTCGTCGACGTGCCCTATGCGCACGAGGACGTGCGCGTCCCGTCCGACTTCGCCAAGGTCGACACGATCATGCACACGCCGTCGGAGATCACCATCCGCGGCGACGGCACCTGGCGGCTCGACTTCGAGGGCTCGTCGCGCTGGGGCTGGCACACCTACAACGCGCATCAGGTCAGCTTCACCTCCGGCATCTGGGTGATGATGACCCAGAGCCTGATCCCGACCGAGATGATCAACGACGGCGCCGCCTACGGCACCGAGTTCCGGCTGCCCAAGGGCACCTGGATGAACCCCGACGACCGGCGGGTGGCCTTCGCCTACTCGTGGCACTTCCTCGTGTCGTCGTGGACGGCGCTCTGGCGCGGCCTCTCGCGCGCCTACTACGGCCGTGGCTATCTCGAGGAGGTCAACGCCGGCAACGCCAACACGTCGAACTGGCTGCAGGGCGGCGGCTTCAACCAGTACGACGAGATCCACGCGGTCAACTCGTTCGAGTGCGCGGCGAATGGCGTCGGCGCCAGCGCCATCGCCGACGGCATCAGCCATGCGGCGGCCGTCTGGAACCCTGAAGGCGACATGGGCGACATGGAGATCTGGGAGCTGGCCGAGCCGCTTCTCTACCTCGGCCGCCAGATCAAGGCGTCCTCGGGCGGCGCGGGCAAGTACCGCGGCGGCTGCGGGTTCGAGTCGCTGCGCATGGTCTGGAACGCCAAGGACTGGACGATGTTCTTCATGGGCAACGGCCACATCAGCTCGGACTGGGGCCTGATGGGCGGCTATCCGGCGGCCTCGGGCTACCGCTTCGAGGCCCACGACACCGGGCTCGAGGAGAAGATCGCCGCGGGCCTGCCGATCCCGCACGGCGGCGACACCGACCCTGGCGCGCCGACCTACGACGGACTGCTCGAGGGCGCGCGGATCAAGCGCGACAAGCAGGCGATTACCACGGAGGCGATGTTCAAGGACTACGACCTCTATCTCAACTACATGCGCGGCGGCCCGGGCTTCGGCGACCCGCTCGACCGCGAGCCGCAGGCGGTGGCGGACGACGTGAACGGCGGCTACCTGGTGGCGCGGTTTGCCGAGAGCGTCTACGGCGTGATCCTCGCGCCCGCCGGCGACGGCCGCGTGGGCGTGGACGTGGCGGCGACCGAGGAGCGGCGCAAGGCGATCCGGGTGTCGCGGCTCGCCACCTCGGTGCCGGTCGCCGAATGGATGAAGGCCGAGCGCGAGCGGATCCTCGCCAAGAACGCGGGCACGCAGGTGCAGCAGATGTTCGCGGCGTCCTTCAAGCTCGGGCCGCGGTTCGAGGCCGAGTTCCGCGCCTTCTGGGATCTGCCAGAGGACTGGAAGCTTTTAGAGGCCGACCTGCCGATCCCGTCCTACGGGCGCGAGTACTCGATGGACCTCTCCGAGCTGCCGGACGTCAAAACCGTCCAGTTCGTCGAGGAATGACCGAACCGGCCGCGCCTGCCCTTCCGGGCGCGGCCCCCCGTCACACCGATTTCCGAAAGGACCCGCGAGATGGCCTACACCAAGGCGAAGATCAGGGATCTCGTCGACGGCAAGATCGACCGCGACACCCTGCACACCATGCTCTCGACCCCGAAAGACCGCGACCGGTTCGAGATGTACCTCGAGATCCTGCAGGAGCAGGTGCCGTGGGACGACCCGATCATCCTGCCGCTCGGGCCGAAGCTCTTCATCGTGCAGCGCAAGTCCGACAACAAGTGGATGATCCGCAGCTTCGCGGGCCACGATTTCTGCGCCTGGGACGAGAACTGGAAGCTCCACGCCCGCATCCGGGTGCGCGAGACGCAGGAGCAGATGGAGGAGCTCTATCCGAAGCTGATGGCGCCCACGGCCGGCTGGCAGGTGATCCGCGAGTACTTCTGCCCGCTCTCGGGCGATCTCCTCGACGTCGAGGCGCCGACGCCCTGGTACCCGGTGATCCACGACTTCGAGCCGGACATCGACACCTTCTATCGCGACTGGCTCGGCAAGGAGATCCCGGCCCGCGCCTGAACGCCCCGACCGTGCAGCAAGCGGCGCCCTGTCCCGGGCGCCGCTCCTGTTTCGTGCAGCCTCGGGCGGACGAATCGGTCAACCGACCATCATCGAGCCGCAACGGCTTGATCCCGCCGGGCCGGCCAATGCCGGCGGCTTGCCGCGCCTTCCATCCCCTTGCCCTTTCGTCGCAAATCGGTAACGTCGCGGTCCGGCCGCAGCGTCGGATTCACGACAAGGGTGGCAGTCATGAAACTCAGCATGGAGCGCAGCGCCCTTCTCCGGGCGATGAGCCGGGCGCAATCGGTGGTCGAGCGGCGCAACACCATCCCGATCCTGTCGAACGTGCTGATCGAGGCCGACGGGGCGGAGGTCAGCTTTCGCGCCACCGACCTCGACATCGAGGTGATCGACCGCGCGCCGGCGATGGTCAGCCGCGCCGGCGCCACCACGGTCGCCGCGCACACGCTGCACGAGATCGCCCGCAAGCTGCCCGACGGCGCCATGGTCGAGCTCTCCGACGACGGGCTCGCCGGCCGGCTCGAGGTGCGCGCCGGGCGCTCGCACTTCTCGCTGCAGACGCTGCCGCGCGAGGATTTCCCAGTCATGGCGAGTGCGGAATACCAGACGAGCTTTGCCTGCCCGGCGCCGGTGCTCAGGCGCCTCTTCGACAAGGCGAAGTTCGCGATCTCGACCGAGGAGACCCGCTACTACCTGAACGGCGTCTACCTGCACGCGGCGCAGGGCACCGACGGCCCGGTGCTGCGCTGTGTCGCCACCGACGGCCATCGCCTCGCCCGCATCGACGCCGCGCTGCCCGACGGTGCCGACGGCGTGCCGGGCGTCATCGTGCCGCGCAAGACGGTGAACGAGCTGCGCAAGCTCCTCGACGACGACGAGGCGAAGATCGGCGTCTCGGTCAGCGAGACGAAGATCCGCTTCGCCACGCCCGAGGTCACGCTGACCTCGAAGGTCATCGACGGCACCTTCCCCGACTATGCCCGCGTCATCCCGACCGCCAATGCCAAGCGCCTCGAGGTCGACGCGAAGGAGTTCGCCCAGGCCGTCGACCGCGTCGCCACGGTGAGCTCGGAGCGGTCGCGCGCGGTCAAGATGGCGCTCGAGGACGACCGGCTGGTGCTGTCGGTCAACGCGCCCGACAGCGGCGCCGCCGACGAGGAGCTCGCCGTCGCCTATGGCGACGAGCGGCTGGAGATCGGCTTCAACGCCAAGTACCTGCAGGAGATCGCCGGCCAGGTCGACCGCGAGAACGCGGTCTTCCTGTTCAACTCGGCCGGCGACCCGACGCTGATGCGCGAGGGCAACGACGAGAGTGCCGTCTACGTCGTGATGCCGATGCGGGTCTGAGCTGGCGGTCGTCCGGCTCCGGCTGGCGGAGTTCCGCTCCTACCGGGCGGCCGAGCTGTCGTTCGGCGGCGGGCCGGTGGCGGTCTTCGGCGCCAACGGCGCCGGCAAGACCAACCTGATCGAGGCGATCTCGCTGCTCTCGCCGGGCCGCGGCCTGCGCGGCGCGCCTGTGGGCGAACTTGCGCGCGCGCCCGGCGCGCTCGGCTGGAAGGTCGCCGCCGCGATCGCGGCTCCCGACGGCCTGCGCGAGGTCGCGACCTGGAACGAGGGAACCGGCCGCCGGGTCGAGATCGACGGCAAGCCGGCGCCGCAGGCGGCGCTCGGCGGCATCCTCCGCGTGCTCTGGCTGACCCCGCCCATGGACCGGCTGTGGCTTGAGGCCGCTGCCGAGCGCCGCCGCTTCCTCGACCGGCTGACGCTGAGCCTCGTCCCCGACCACGCCGAGGCCGCGACCGGCTACGACCGCGCCCTGCGCGAGCGCAACCGGCTGATCCGCGACGGCGTGCGCGACCCCGGCTGGTTCGACGCGCTCGAGGACCGGATGGCGCGATCGGGCGCCCGGGTGGCGGCGAACCGCGCCGCGGCGCTGGCGCGGCTCGCGGCAATGCCGGAAGACGCGGGCTTCCCGCGCGCCCTTATGGCGCTCGAGCGCGAGGGGCCGTGCGACGAGGCGGGCCTGCGTGCCGCTCTGCGCGACGGACGGGCGCGCGACGTCG